>JAFECN010000056.1 GCA_018242145.1 Pseudomonadota bacterium | reverse complement strand
TTCTGAGGCCGGACTATGTGGCCGCGGCGGTGTTCGAGGACGACGCGGCCGATGTGGATGTGAACGAACTCCACCAGGGATATCTGCGCCTGTTCAAAGGCGCGGGCGGCGCGCTGTTCGCGAATGCCGATGTGCAGACGCTGGTGCATCGCGGCGGCAAATGGATCGCACAGACGCGCGCCGGCGAATTCTCCGCCCCGGTTGTCGTCAATGCGGCGGGCGCTTGGGCGGATGCCGTGGCGCAAAAGGCCGGCGCGATGCCGCTCAAAATCCAACCGCGCCGCCGCACGGCGCTGCTCGCCGAATTGCCCGCCGGTATCTCCGCCGAAGCCTGGCCGATGGTGATCGATATCGACGAGAGCTTCTACCTGAAGCCGGATGCCGGACTTCTTCTCATCTCGCCCGCCGATGAAACGCCGGTGCCGCCTTGCGACGTGCAGCCGGAAGAATTCGATGTCGCCGTCGCGGTGGACCGCGTCGAGCAGGCGACGACACTCGCCGTCACGCGCATTCGCCGCCGCTGGGCAGGCTTGCGCTCTTTCGCGCCGGATCGTTCGCCGGTGATCGGATTCGACGGCGCCCTGCCCGGCTTCTTCTGGCTGGCGGGACAGGGCGGATACGGAATCCAGACGGCGCCCGCCGCTTCGCATCTGGCGGCGTCCCTGCTGCGCGGCGAGACGGCATTCGATCCGGCGCTCATCGCGCAACTGTCGCCGACGCGCTTCGCCGTGCGGCCCGCCGCCAGGAGCCGCGCCTGAGCATGGACGATCTTGCGAAGCTGCAAGCCAAGACCTGGTTCGGCCATCCGCGCGGACTGACGATCCTGTTCCTCACCGAGATGTGGGACCAGTTCTCCTTCTTCGGCATGCGCGCGCTCCTCGTCTATTACATGACGAAAGAACTGCTGATCACGCAGGCGCATTCCTCCTATATCTACGGGCTCTATTCGTCCTTCGTTTATTTCACGCCGCTGATCGGCGGAGTGATCTCCGACCGCTGGCTGGGGCGGCGGCGCGCGGTGATCATCGGCGGATCGATCATGGCGGCGGGCCATTTCATGATGGCGTTCCCGTCGCTGTTCTATGTCGCGCTCGCCACCATCGCGACCGGCAACGGCCTGTTCCTGCCGAGCCTCGCCAGCCAGATCAACCAGCTCTACGCGCCGGACGATCCGCGCAAGGCGACGGCCTATAATATCTATTACGTCGGCATCAATCTGGGCGCGTTTCTGGCGCCGTTCGTCTGCGGCACGGTGGGCGAGATCTATGGCTGGCATTGGGGCTTCACGCTGGCCGGCATCGGGATGTTGATCGGCCTCTTCACCTATCTCGGCGGATCGAAATATCTGCCGAAGAACAACAGTCCGGCCGATCGCGAAGAACAACCGGTGGCGCAGCGGCCCCGCGCCAAGCTGGAGATTTATCTGCTGCTGGTCGCGGTCATCGCCATCGTGGTGATCTTCCGCGCGTCCTATGAGCAATCGGGAAACACCGTCGCGCTGTGGGCGGACACCGGGATCGCCCGGCAGGCCGGCACGTTTTCGATTCCGATGACGTGGTTCCAGTCGCTCAATCCGCTTTTCATCTTCCTGTTCACGCCGGTGATCGTGGCGTGGTGGACGCGCAAGGCAAAGCACGGGCGCGAGCCGGGCAGCATCGGCAAGATGGCGACGGGCGGCTTCGTCGTCGGCATCTCCTATCTGGTGCTCGCGTTGGTGGCGCACTGGTCCGGCGATGCGCGGGCGAGCTGGCTGTGGTTGGTGTTCTTCTTCTTCGTCTACACGGTGGGCGAATTGTTCATCCTGCCGGTGGGGCTCGGATTGTTTGGCAAGCTCGCGCCGGCGGAATTCGCGGCAACGGCGATTGCCGCGTGGTTCATGGCCGCGTTCTTCGGCAATCTCGCGGCGGGCGCGGTCGGCGCGTTGTGGAGCGCGGTATCGGTGACGACATTCTTCGTCATCGCGGGCGGCATCGGTATCCTCTCCGGCGCGCTGCTCTTTGCCTTGAGCGGCTGGGCTTATCGGATTGAAAAGCGCGCCGCCGAACCCATCGTTGAAGCCCCCGGCGTTCTGCTTGTCCCGACCGGCGAACAGTCCTTGTGACGCACCAGAGGAAATTGCCAATATAATACCAATTTGGTCAATAAGCGAGATTTTACTACCATTTGGTATCTTATTGGTATTATAATACTGCCATTGCTCCGATGGGAATGCGATGGCCGAGATCCACCCTGTCATTAAAGATATCACCGCGCGGATCGCCGCGCGCAGCCGCAGCAGCCGTGCCGATTATCGCCGGCGCATGGACGCGGCGCGGACGCAGGGCCGGGCGCGCGGGCATCTGGACTGCGGAAATCTGGCGCATGCCTGCGCCGCTGCGCCCGATGCCGACAAGGGCGCGCTGCTGCACGGCGCGATCAATATCGGAATCGTCAGCGCGTATAACGACATGCTGTCCGCGCATCAGCCGCTGGCTGCCTATCCCGACATCATCAAGCAGGCGGCGCGCGCGGTGGGCGCGACGGCGCAAGTGGCCGGCGGCGTGCCCGCGATGTGCGATGGCGTCACGCAGGGACAGCCGGGTATGGAATTGTCGCTCCTGTCGCGCGATGTGATCGCGCTGGCGACGGCGGTGTCGCTCAGCCACAACACGTTCGACGCGGCGCTATGCCTCGGCGTCTGCGACAAGATCGTGCCGGGGCTGCTGATCGGCGCGCTGGCATTCGGGCATTTGCCGGTGTTGTTCGTTCCGGCGGGACCGATGCCCTCCGGCTTGCCCAACAAGGAGAAGGCGCGCGTCCGCGAAGCCTTCGCGCGCGGCGAAGCCAGCCGCGACGATCTTCTGGCGGCGGAGTCGCGCTCCTATCACGGCCCCGGCACCTGCACCTTCTTCGGCACCGCGAATTCCAACCAGATGCTGATGGAGATCATGGGGCTTCACATGCCCGGCTCGGCCTTCGTGCAGCCCGGCTCGGCCTTGCGCGAAGCGCTCACGCGCGCGGCGGCGACGCGCGTTTCGGCACTGGCACAGGATGGCCGCGCCGCGCTGGCCGATGTCATCGACGCACGTGCCATCGTGAACGGCGTCGTCGGATTGATGGCGACCGGCGGCTCGACCAACCACACGCTGCATCTTCCGGCCATCGCGCGCGCCGCCGGAATCCGGCTCGAATGGGAGGACATGGACGCGATCTCCCGCGTCACGCCGCTGCTGGCGCGCATCTACCCGAACGGCGCGGCGGACGTGAACCATTTCCACGCCGCGGGCGGCATGGGCTTCCTGATCCGCGAATTGCTGGAGGCCGGATTGCTGCATGGCGACGCGATCACGGCGGGTGGCGAAAGCCTGCGCGATTACGCGCGCGAACCGTTCCTCGATGACGGCAGGCTTGCGTGGCGCGAAGCCCCGGACCGCTCGCTCGATCCGAATGTGCTGCGCGGCAGGGACGATCCGTTCCAGAGCGATGGCGGGCTCAAGCTGCTCTGCGGCAATCTGGGCCGCGCGGTGATGAAGACCTCCGCGCTGGCGCCACAGCATCGCGCGATGGAGGCGCCGGCGCGGATATTCCATAGCCAGGACGAATTCCTGCAAGCGTTCCGGAACGGTGAACTCCATCGCGACGTGATCGCGGTGGTGCGTTTTCAAGGACCGAAAGCCAACGGCATGCCGGAACTGCACAAGCTGACGCCGCCGCTCGCCGTGCTGCAGGACAAGGGGTTCACGGTCGGGCTTGTCTCGGACGGCCGCATGTCCGGCGCGTCGGGCCGCATACCGGCCGCGATCCACCTGACGCCGGAAGCACAGGACGGCGGCCCCATCGCGCGGCTGCGGGACGGCGATATCATCCGCATCGACGGCAACACCGGAACGCTCGGCGTGCAGATGGCGGACGAGCATCTCATGCGGCGCCCACCCGCCACCGGCGGCGCGGCGGCGCAGGGATCGGGCCGCGAACTGTTCGCCGCGTTGCGCGCGGGGTTGAGCAATGCGGATCGCGGTGCGAGCATTTTCGGAAGCGTGGCATGAAAAAGATCATCGACCATATCGCGGGTCTCTCGCCCGTCATCCCCGTGCTGACGATGGCGCGCGCAGACGATGCCGTGCCGCTGGCGCGGGCGCTGATCGACGGCGGCTTGACGGTGCTGGAGATCACGCTGCGCACGGCGGCGGCACTCGGCGCGATCGAAGCCATCGCGCGCGATGTTCCGCAAACCGTTGTCGGCGCGGGCACGGTGACGATGTCCGAAGATATCGCACGGGCGCGCGATGCGGGCGCGCAATTTGCAGTGTCGCCCGGTCTTACGGAGCAGCTTGCGCGCGACGCCGCGCTGCCGCTTCTGCCGGGCGTGGCGACGGCCTCGGAGATTCTGCGCGGACGCGAACTGGGGTTCACCCGCTTCAAGTTCTTCCCGGCGGAATCCAGCGGGGGCATCGCGGCGTTGAAAGCGTTTGCCGGGCCGTTCGCGGATATCCGCTTCTGCCCGACCGGCGGCATCACCGCGAAAACAGCGCCGGATTATCTGGCGCTCGGAAATGTGATGTGCGTGGGCGGAAGCTGGATGGCGCCGCAGGCTATGATCGATGCGCGCGATTGGAGCGGCATCGCAAAACTGGCGCGCGAAGCCGCGAAACTGCGCAAGGGAGAAACGCCATGAAGCCCTTTATCCTTGCCGCGCTCTGCCTGGCGGCTTCCTCCACAGTGGCATGGGCCGCGAGCGGATCGGCGTGGGTGTCGCAACAGGGTGGCAAGGTCTGCCTGCGCACCGACCATATCCAGCGCAAGACCATGCCCGACAACCGCACCATCCTGTTCCGCATGGACGACGGCACGACCTGGAAGAACACGCTGCAGAAAACTTGCCCCGGCCTTGCCATCGCCAGCGGCTTCGAGATGACGGTGAAGACGAATTATGTCTGCGCGAACCAGCAGCCGATCCGGGTGATCGGCGCGGGCAATACCTGCTATCTTGGCGGCTTCGTTCAGGTGCCCGCCACGCCATGACTCCAGCCGAGCGCCTCGCCTCCGCCAAACGGCATTATGAATTGGCGGTGGCGGCGCATCGGCAGGATAAGCTGGCGGACGCGGCGCGGCATTATGCGGACGTGCATCGCCTTTTCCCCGAGCATCCGGGTGCGTTGCATGGGCTGGGCCTGATTGCGCTGCGCGAGCATCGCTATGGCGAGGCCGCCGAGTGGCTGCGCAAAGCGGGCAAGGCGGCGCCGGACAATCCGGCGATCCACAGCGATCTCGGCAACGCTTTGCTCCGGCTCGGCCGGTATGAAGACGCCCTCGGCAGCTTTCGCGCCGCGTTGCGCGCGCAGCCAGACAATGTGGCCGCGCTGAACGGGGCCGGAGACGCGCTGAACATTCTCGGCCGCCCGGAAGAGGCGCAAACCGCGTTCCACCGCATGC
>JAFECN010000055.1 GCA_018242145.1 Pseudomonadota bacterium | reverse complement strand
TTCCGCAACCGCCATGGCGCGCGCCTGATCGCCGGCGCGCAACGCGGCTTCGGCAAGCTTCAGATAGGTCTGAAGCCCCCTCGAAGGTGCAGGTGAGACAGGTGCCATCGCGACGGCCTATGACGCCTTCTTAGAGTGCGCGCGTGATCGTTTCGACCTCGAAACACTCGATGACGTCGCCCTTTTGGAGGTCCTGATAGCCGACGAAGCCCATGCCGCATTCCTGGCCGGTCTGGACTTCGCGCACTTCGTCCTTGAAGCGCTTGAGAGTCGAAAGCTCGCCTTCGTGAATCACGACGTTGTCGCGGATCAGGCGCACCTGCGCACCGCGCCGTACCAGGCCTTCGGTGACGCGGCAGCCCGCGACCTTGCCAACCTTGGAGATGTTGAACACCTCCAGCACTTCGGCATTGCCAAGGAACTTTTCGCGCGTTTCGGGCGCGAGCATGCCGGAGAGCGCCGCTTTCACATCGTCCACGACATTGTAGATGATGTTGTAGTAGCGGATCTCCACGCCGTCGCGCTTGGCGCGCTCGCGCGCCTGCGCGTTGGCGCGCACGTTGAAGCCGATGATCGCCCCGCCCGAGGCATGGGCAAGGATGACGTCGGATTCGGTGATCGCGCCGACGCCCGACTGCAGAACCTGCGCGCCGACCTCGTCGGTGCCGAGCTTGGCGAGCGCGCCCTGAATGGCTTCGACCGAGCCTTGCACATCGGCCTTCACGACCAGCGGCAGAAGACGCTTCTCGCCTTCCTTCTGCTGCTTGAGCAACTGGTCCATCGACACGCGCGCATTGGTGGCGTGGCGCGCCTCGCGGCGCTTGCGGGCGATATATTCGGTCACCTCGCGGGCGCGCGCATCGTCGGTCACCACCACGAATTCGTCGCCGGCTTCCGGCACGCCGGACAGGCCCAGCACCTCGACCGGAGAGGACGGACCGGCGGACGGCACGGTCTCGCCGCGATCGTTCACCAGCACGCGCACGCGGCCCCATTCGGACCCGGCCACGATGATGTCGCCGGTCTTCAGCGTTCCGCGCTGCACCAGAACGGTGGCCAGCGGCCCGCGGCCCTTGTCGAGCTTGGCTTCGATGACCGCGCCTTCGGCGGAGCGATCCGGATTGGCCTTGAGATCGAGCACTTCGGCCTGCAGCAGGATGGCGTCCTCAAGCTTGTCGAGGTTCATGCCCTTGGTGGCGGAGACATCGACCGACAGAACATCGCCGCCGAGATCTTCGACCTGAATCTCGTGCTGCAAAAGCTCGGTCTTCACGCGCGCCGGATTGGCATCGCCCTTGTCGATCTTGTTGACGGCAACGATGATCGGAACATGCGCGGCCTTGGCGTGGCTGATCGCTTCTTCGGTCTGCGGCATGACGCCATCATCGGCGGCAACCACCAGAATGACGAGATCGGTGACCTTGGCGCCGCGCGCGCGCATCTGCGTGAAGGCGGCGTGGCCCGGTGTATCGAGGAAGGTGATCTTCTGGCCGTTCTTCAGGTTCACCTGATAGGCGCCGATATGCTGGGTGATACCGCCGGCTTCGCCCGAAACGACATCGGTCTTGCGCAGCGCATCGAGCAGCGAGGTCTTGCCGTGGTCGACATGGCCCATGACGGTGACGACCGGCGGACGCGGAACCATATCCGCGCCTTCGTCGGCGCTGCCTTTGAGGCCTTCGAGCACATCGGATTCGGCGACGCGCTTGACGGTGTGGCCATATTCGGTGGCGACGAGCTCGGCGGTGTCGGCATCGAGCACGTCGTTCGCCGTGACCATCATGCCGTTCTTCATCAGCACCTTGATGACATCGACGGAACGGCGCGCCATGCGGTTTGCGAGTTCGGCAACGGTGATCGTTTCCGGAATCGTGACTTCGCGCGGGCCGGCGGGACCGGCAACCTGCTGCTGCTGGCCCTTGTTGATGCGCTGCAGATGGCGCTTGTACGCGGCGACCGAACGGGTGCGCTCGCCCTGATCGTCGTCCAGCGCGCGGGTGACGGTGAGCTTGCCGCGGCGGCGCTCCTCACCCGGCGTCTTGCGGACGGCAGGCGTTTTCGGCGCGGCCTTTCCGGGGCCGGCCTTCTTCGGTGCCTCTTCTTCTTCTTCGGCAACGAGGCGGCGGCGGCCCGGCGCTTCCGCCGCAACGCCAGTGCGCGCGGCGGCGGCTTCGGTTTTCTCGCGGCGCGCGGCTTCTTCCTCGGCGTGCTTGCGCGCCAGTTCCTCGGCGGCCTTGCGCTTGTCTTCTTCGGCCTTGCGGCGGAGCGCGGCTTCGCGCTCCTTCTGCAAAAGCGACTCTTCTTCGGCCCTGCGGCGCGCATCGGCCTCGGCCTGACGGCGCACCTCTTCTTCATGCACCTTCGCGTCGGCCAGCGCCGCATCGCGGCGGGCTTTCTCTTCTTCGGTGAGCTGGCGCAGCACCACGCCGCCCGGACGCGCGGCGTCGCGCGCCGCGGCGGATTTCACCGCCGGCTTCGCCGCTTCGGCGGCGGCGGGCGCTTCCTTCTTATGGGGCGCAGGCGTCTTGGCGCCCGGCGGATGGGCCGTGCGCTTCTTCTCCACCACAACGGCCTTGGTGCGGCCGTGGCTGAAGCTCTGCTTGACGGTGGATGTTTCCGTCTTCTTCAGCGTGAGCGTCTTGGGGCGCTTGGTATCGTTCGTATCGGTCATGCAATTCCTTCATGTGCGGGAGTTGAACCCGCGTCCGTTTTTCCGGAACGGAAGCCGGACAGCCGGCCCGCTTCGAAGATCAATCGTTCGGCAAGCGCGCCCGCTTTGAGGGCGGCATGTATCACATTCTCTTTGCCCAAGGCCAAGCTCATTTCGGCGGCGGACAAGCCATCGACGACGGCGGGCCTGATGCCCCGCGCATGCGCGACCGCGTAAAGCTTGCGCTTTCCGTCGGCCGATCCATCCGCCGCTTCGATCAGCACCGGCGACGGGCCGCTTTCCTGCAAGGCGCGCGTCACATTGTCGAAGCCCAGGATGAGCGCGCCGGAGCGTTTGGCCAATCCCAGATCGCCCAGCATGCGCTGCACGATCTGTTTTTCGACGAGATCGGCGAGCGCGGGCGAAACCTTCACATTGGCTTTCGCCGCCTTGGCGAAAAAATTCTTGGCGATGGCGCGCTCCAGCACGGCGCGATCCGCCGTGACCCAGATTCCGCGCCCCGGCAGTTTCGCCGCGACATCCGGCACGATCTCGCCATCGGGAGAGACGGCAAAGCGGATGAGATGCGCCTCGTCGCGCACCTCGCCCGTGACGATGCAGCGGCGTTCGCGCATCGCTTCGCTTTTCTCCCGGATGGCCATGGCCAGACTCAAGCGATCTCTTCTCCTTCGCTTTCGGCGGCGCCGTCCTCGGCGGCATCTTCTTCAGACACTTCCGGTTCTTCCTCGATCCAGCCGGCCTTCACACGCGCCTTCATGATGATGGCGTTGGCGTCTTCGGCGGTGAGGTTGAAGCCTTCGAGGAAGCCCGGAACGCGCACGCGCTCCTTGTCCTTGCCGGTTTCGTAATAGCCGACGAGATCGTCGGTGGCGCAGCCGGCCAGATCCTCGACCGTCTTCACCTCGTTCCCGCCCAGCGCGACCGCGATGGCGGCGGTGACGCCCGGCACCTCCAGAACATCGTCCTCGACGCCGAGTTCGCGGCGCTTGTCGTCGAATTCCTTGTTCTTCGCCTCGATGAATTCCAGCGCGCGGGTTTGAAGCTCCTGCGCGGTGTCTTCGTCGAAGCCTTCGACGGAAGACAGTTCATCCAGCGGCACATAGGCCACGTCTTCGATGGAGGCGAAGCCTTCCGACGCCAGAAGCTGCGCAACGGTCTCGTCCACGTCGAGCGAATCCATGAACAGCGTGGTGCGCTCGGTAAATTCCTTCTGGCGGCGCTCCGATTCCTCGGCTTCCGTCAGGATGTCGATCTGCCAGCCGGTGAGCTGGGAAGCCAGACGCACGTTCTGACCGCGGCGGCCGATGGCGAGCGACAACTGCTCGTCCGGCACCACCACTTCGACACGGTTGGTGTCTTCGTCCAGAACGACCTTTGTGACTTCCGCCGGCGCCAGCGCATTGACGATGAACGTCGCGGGCTCGGTGCTCCACGGAATGATGTCGATGCGCTCGCCCTGAAGCTCCTGCACCACGGCCTGCACGCGCACGCCGCGCATGCCGACGCAGGCGCCGACCGGATCGATGCTGGAATCCTTGGAGATCACCGCGATCTTGGCGCGGGAGCCCGGATCGCGCGCCACGGCGCGGATCTCGATGATGCCGTCATAAATCTCGGGCACTTCCTGCGCGAAGAGCCGCACCATGAACTGCGGATGGCTGCGCGACAGGAAGATCTGCGGCCCGCGGGTTTCGCGGCGCACGTCGTAGATATAGGCGCGGATGCGGTCGCCCTGGCGGAAGGTTTCGCGCGGGATCATCTCGTCGCGGCGGACAACGCCTTCGGCGCGGCCCAGATCGACAACGACGGAACCGAATTCCACGCGCTTGACGATGCCGTGCACGATCTCGCCGATGCGGTCCTTGTATTCGTCGTATTGGCGCTCGCGCTCGGCATCGCGCACCTTCTGCACGATCACCTGCTTGGCGTTCTGCGCGTTGACGCGGTTGAAGTCGACCGGCGGCAGCGTCTCGGCGATGATGTCGCCGACCTGGGCGGCGGGATTGCGCGCCTGCGCGTCCTTCAGGCTGATCTCGATCTTGTCGTTGTCGACCAGCTCGACCACCTGCAGATAGCGCGACACATGCGTCTCGCCGGTCTTGGGGTCGATCTCGACATGGATGTCGTTCTCGGCGCCGTAATGCTGCTTGGCCGCGCGCTGCATCGCTTCGGCCATCGCGGCGATCACGACCTCGCGGTCGATCGACTTGTCGCGCGCGACCGCATCGGCGATCTGCAGCAATTCTGTCCTGTTGGCGGCAATAGCGGCCATAACAACGTCTCCTTATTGAGCCTTTCGGGCTTTCAGATCTTCCTGAATGAGTTTGTCGGTGAGAACCAGTTTCGCTTCCGCGATGGCGCGGAAAGGAAATTTGAACCGCTGGCCGTCGGCTTCGAGCAACACATCGTTGCCGTCGAGCCCCAGCAGCAGGCCTTTGAACTTCTTGCGGCCGCTCGCGTCCGGATTGGCGAGATCGATGCGCGCCTCGTGGCCGGACCAGCGCGCGAAATCGGACTGGCGCGTCAGCGGGCGGTCGATGCCGGGGGAGGAAATCTCCAGATTGTATTCGCCTTCGATCGGGTCTTCGGTTTCGAGGAATTCCGACAGCGCGCGGGACAGCCTGGCGCAATCCTCCACATTCATCGTGCCGTCGGGGCGCTCGGCCATGATCTGCAGCGTCTTGGTCTTGCCCGCCATCAGCCGCAGGCGCACGAGCCGGTAGCCCGCGGCTTCGACGGCGGGCTCGATGATCGGCTGCAAATGCGACAACTGCGAGATAATAGGCGTAACTCCAAAGCCAAAAGCCTTCCCCGCGCGGCGATCCTTTCGGACCGCCACACAACAGTAAGTTTCTGTTGTCTGGGATGGCCGGGGATATACGCCCCGAACCCGGCAATTACAAGCTCAGACCCGGATAAAGCGCAGGAATGCGGGGATTCCGTGCAATTGCTTGGCCTCGTAGCGGGTCTGCGGCCAATCGGGCGTGCGCTGTCGCCAATCCGATGCGCGCGTGGCTGTCCACGCGAAGGTGGGATGGGCCATCAGGCGCTCCAGCGTGTATTCCACCAGCGGCGCATCGTCGGAGCCGAAGCGCAGTTCCGCGCCGGGTTTCATCACGCGCGCGAGCTGATCCAGCATTTCGGTTTGCAGAAAGCGGCGCTTGTGATGGCGCAGCTTGGGCCACGGATCGGGGAACAGCACGAACACGCGGCCAAGGCTTGCCTCCGGCAACGCCGCGATGATGTCGCGCGCATCCTCCATATAGATGCGGATGTTCGGCGCCGGTTCGTCTTCGATCTTCGTCAGAAGTTTTGCGACGCCGTTCACGAAAGGCTCGGCGCCGAGCAATCCGACACGCGGATGGTTAAGCGCCTGCCAATGCAGATGCTCGCCCGCACCGAATCCGATTTCGAGCCAGACGTCATCAATCTCAACATCACCTCCCCCTTGTGGGGAGGTCGATAATTCGCGAAGCGAATTTCGGGTGGGGGGAAATGGTGCGAGCGAGCGCCCCCCACCCGGATCGCTTCGCTCTCCGGCCTCCCCACAAGGGGGAGGCGATTGGAAGTAGTGCTTTGGATCGAGGCCTTGCTGAAGCTGTGGCGTCAGCTTGGGCAACAGCGTTGCGAGCAAATGCTCCTGCCGCGCGGAAAGGGCAGGCCCCTTCCGCCGTCCATAAAGCTTGCGGCGATGGCGTTCGGCATATTCGGCACGCATCGCGCCGCTCATCCTTCGACAAGCCCAGGATGAGGAACGGGCACAATCCTCATGGTGAGCTTGTCGAACCATGAGCTTGCTGAACCACGACTTTAGAACGCGGATTTGAGCTGATCGACGAGATCCGTCTTTTCCCAGGTGAAGCCGCCGGTGGAATCCGGCTCGCGGCCGAAATGGCCGTAAGCGGAGGTGCGCGCATAGATCGGGCGGTTCAGGTTGAGATGGGTGCGGATGCCGCGCGGCTTCAGACTCATAAGCTGCGGCAACACCGTTTCCAGCTTCGCTTCGTCCACTTTGCCGGTGCCGTGCGTATCGACATAGACCGACAGGGGATCGGCGACGCCGATGGCATAGGAAATCTGGATCGTGCAGCGATCCGCCAAGCCGGCGGCCACGACGTTCTTCGCCAGATAGCGCGCGGCATAGGCGGCCGAACGGTCCACCTTGGTGGGGTCCTTGCCGGAGAACGCGCCGCCGCCATGCGGGGCCGCACCGCCGTAAGTATCGACGATGATCTTGCGGCCGGTAAGACCGCAATCGCCATCCGGGCCGCCGATCACGAAAGAGCCGGTCGGGTTGATGTGCCAGATGGTCTTATCGTTGATCCATTCCTTCGGCAGCGCCTCGCGGATGTAAGGCTCCACGATCTTGCGGATCACGCTGCTGGTCTGGTCTTCGCTGGTGTGCTGGGTGGACAACACGATCTGCGTGGCTTCCACCGGCTTGCCGTTTTCGTAGCGCAGCGTGACCTGGCTCTTGGCATCCGGCTGCAGCGCGGGCTCCTTGCCGGCGTGGCGCGCATCGGCGAGCAGCTTCAGGATCTTGTGGCTGTAGAACAGCGGGGCCGGCATCAGCGCCGGGGTTTCGCGGCAGGCATAGCCGAACATGATGCCCTGATCGCCCGCGCCTTCATCCTTGTTGCCCGAGGCATCGACGCCCTGCGCGATGTGGGCGGACTGGGCGTGCAGCAGCACTTCGACCTTGGCGTTCTTCCAGTGGAAGCCTTCCTGCTCGTAGCCGATGTCCTTGATGGCCTTGCGCGCGATCTCTTCGACTTCCGCCGGACCGATGCTCTTGGGGCCGCGGGTTTCGCCCGCGATCACCACGCGGTTGGTGGTGCACAGCGTCTCGCAGGCGGCGCGGATATCCCATTCCGACAGGCCGCTCTTGGGGCCTTCGCGATAGAAGGCGTCCACCACCTCGTCGGAGATGCGGTCACTGACCTTGTCCGGATGGCCCTCGGAAACGCTTTCGCTCGTGAACAGGTAATTGGCCCGCATACCCATGAGTCCTTGTTGTGGGAGGATATAAGGATTGCCTTATATGCAGGGTCATCCCGAAGAATCAATGGCGTTGCGCAAGGCCCGCCGCCCGGCGGCTCACAATATAAAGCGCGACAGGTCCTGATCCTTGGCGAGATCGCCGATGCGGGCCTGCACATAGGCGGCGTCTATGGTCAGGGCGGTGTTCGGACTATCGGTCGCGGTGAAGCTGATTTCGTCCAGCACCCGCTCCATCACCGTATGCAACCGGCGCGCGCCGATATTCTCGACCGTGGCGTTCACCTGGGCGGCGATATCGGCCAGCGTGTCGATGCCGTCATCGGTGAAATTCAGCGTGACACCTTCGGTCGCCATCAGTGCGGTGTATTGCTTGATGAGACTGGCTTCCGGTTCGGTGAGGATGCGGCGGAAATCTTCACGCGACAGCGCTTTCAATTCCACGCGGATCGGCAGGCGGCCCTGCAACTCCGGCAACAGGTCGGACGGCTTGGCGGTGTGGAACGCGCCGGATGCGATGAAGAGGATGTGATCGGTCTTCACCGGCCCGTGCTTGGTGGCGACGGTGGTGCCTTCGATGAGCGGCAGCAGATCGCGCTGCACGCCTTCGCGGGAGACATCGCCGCCGCCGCGCATTTCGCTGCGCGCGCAGATCTTGTCGATCTCATCCAGGAAAACGATGCCGTTCTGCTCGACGCTGTCGATGGCCTCGCGGACGATGGCGTCGTTGTCGAGCAGCTTGTCGGCTTCTTCCGCGACCAGAGGCTCATGCGCTTGCTCCACCGTCATGCGGCGCGGCTTGGATTTGCCGCCGAAGGCTTTGCCGAAGATATCGCCCAGCCCCACCATGCTGATCTGCGCGTTGGGCATGCCGGGAATCTCGAAGGACGGCATGCCGCCCGCATCCTTCATCTCGATCTCGACTTCCTTGTCGTTCAATTCGCCGTTGCGCAGCTTCATGCGGAAGGTTTCGCGCGTGGAGGCGCTGGAGCTTGCGCCGACCAGCGCATCCAGCACGCGCTCCTCGGCGCGCGCTTCGGCCTGCGCTTCCACATCGCGGCGCTTCTTCTCGCGCATCTGGCCGATGGCGATTTCGACCAGATCGCGGCCGATCTGCTCCACATCGCGGCCGACATAACCGACTTCGGTGAACTTCGTGGCTTCCACTTTCAGGAACGGCGCTTCGGCAAGCTTGGCAAGACGGCGCGAGATTTCGGTTTTGCCGACGCCCGTGGGGCCGATCATCAGGATGTTCTTGGGCAGAACTTCGTCGCGCAGCGCTTCGGGAAGCTGCTGACGGCGCCAGCGATTGCGCAGTGCGATGGCGACGGCGCGCTTGGCATCGTGCTGGCCGACGATGAAGCGGTCGAGTTCGGAAACGATTTCGCGCGGCGTAAAAAACGAGGTCATGCGCTGTCGAGGCTTTCGATGACGATGTTGTCGTTGGTATAGATGCAGATGTCGGCGGCGATCTTCATCGCGCGTTTGGCGATCTCTTC
>JAFECN010000054.1 GCA_018242145.1 Pseudomonadota bacterium | reverse complement strand
TTTCTCACGGTCTTCCTTCTCCTCGTTGAAGCGCATGGTGGCGAGCACCACGATCATCGCGGCGAAACTGGTGAGCGTGCCCGGCAGCCAGATGATGAGGCCGCCATAGTGCATGTCGGACAGCGCGGAGAAGTCCAGCGCGCGGCCGCAGATCTTGTATACCGGGTAATAGTCGGTCGTCGACAGTGACAAGATTGCGCCCAGAAGCATCTGCGGCAGCTCGATGAGCAGGATCATCAGTCCACGGATCAAATGCGACAGCCGCGCGGGCGGCTTGGGGCGCGGATCGAGCACCAGCGACCAGAACATGATGCCGTTGAGCGCCATGGTCCAGTTCATGAAGTCGTAAAGGCGCCGGTCCAGCATCACCACGGTGTGGATCGCCGGGATCAGCCAGAAATAAAGCAGGCCGACGAACAGCACCGGCGCGATGGCCGGATGCTGCAGGACATTCATCGCGCCGCGCACGGGCCGCGAATCCACCACGGGTTTGAGGAAATCCGGCATGCCGGCATAGAGCACCGGGCCGCAGGCGCCCATGGCGACCAGGAACGCGCCCGCGTGATGCAGCACGAAATGCGCCCAGCGATGCACGAAGAACATGTGCTGGGCGTAATAATCGATGTGTGTCTGAAGCGTAATGTAGAGCGAGGCGACGCCGATAACGAAACACAGGCTGCGCCATAGCGGCGGCTTCTCTGCGACGCGCGGCAGGCCGCGGAAGAACCAGGCGAGCGTGAGCACGGTGGCGAGATATTCCGGCCAGGAGAATTCCCACGGCATCCAGAACGGCATATCCGCCGGGAAATTGGTGGTGAGGATATCGAACGCCGCGCCGATCAGCAGAAGCGCGCCATAGCCCAGCCACATATTGCTGAACCTGCGAGGCATGGTGGCGGCGAGCGCGGTCATCGCGCGGCAAGATGGCGGCCCGCGCGCGGCGCATCCAGAGGCGATTGGTCACAGCACATATACTCTCCCTCTCCCCCTTCAGGGGGAGAGGGTTGGGGTGAGGGGGTGGCAAAGCCGAACGCTGAGCGGCATGTTCAGGCCATGCACGCAAAGCAGGGATTGATGTTCGTTATTTGGGTTTGGCATCAGCGCCCCCTCACCCTGCCCTCTCCCCCTGAAGGGGGCGAGGGAAATTTTGTAGCTCGCCCATGACTCGCATTCTTTCCATCCTGCTTCTTCTCGCCCTCGCCGCCTGCGGGCGCGGGGAAATGCGGCCGGGCGTGACCGACATCACCCATGTGATGCCGGAGCTGAAATTCGCCATGCAGCGCGCCAATGACGGCGCGTGGGTCACGCAGGACAATTATCGCGGCAAGATCGCCCTGCTCTATTTCGGCTACACCCATTGCCCCGACGTGTGCCCCGCGACGCTTTCCAACCTTGCCGACGTGCTGAAGGATCTGGGGCCGCGCGCGAACGATGTGCGCGTGCTGTTCGTGAGCGTGGACCCGGAACGGGACAATCTGAAGGCGCTGAAGGAATACGCCGCCGCCTTCGCGCCGCAGATCGACGGCCTGCGCGGCAGCGACAACGAGATCGCCAAGCTGGCGCAGCGCTATCGCGTTCTCTACAGCGTGAAGCAGACGCCGCAGGGTGAAGAGGTGATGCACTCCGGCTCGGTGTTCATCTTCGACGCGAAAGGCAACGCGCGCGAAGTGTTGACGACGACGACCGACGAGAAGGCGCTGGCGAGCGATATCGCGGCGCTGATGCGCTAGATCAGCGGACCGGCCTTTTAGCGGCACTTCGCAACGAGCGGAACAATCCGAACACAATACCAACGATAGCGAAGGCCCCGATTGCCAGCACCGGGATTTCAAGAATCTCGACGTGGTGAGTGCGAACGGCAATCCCGGCAAAGACCATAAGAGCGAAAGTCAGCATGGCCGCGACGCCGAACATGATAAGTTCAACGCGGTCACGGATCAGCCGCGCCCTAAGCTTCTTGCTGGTGATCGGCAAAATGAAAACGATACCGAGGGCTAGCACCATTGGTAGGAGAAATGGCATTTCGGTCATGAGCATCTCCCCAAGCAACGAGACAAGCCCAGAATATCCTAAATGTGCAGCGGCCGTCCATCGGCGGCGAGCACGGCTTCGTGCAGCATTTCGCTCAGCGTGGGATGCGGGAAGATGGTGTGCGCCAGTTCGGCGTCGGTGAGTTCGCCGGTTTTGGCCACGACATAGCCCTGAATGAGTTCGGTCACTTCGGCGCCGATCATGTGCGCGCCGAGAAGCTCGCCGGTGTCGGCGTCGAACACCGTCTTGATGAAGCCTTCCGGCTCGCCCAGCGCGATGGCCTTGCCGTTGCCGATGAAGGGAAAGCGGCCGACCTTGATCTTGCGGCCTGACGCTTTCGCTTTGGCTTCCGTCAGGCCGACGCTGGCGACCTGCGGCGTGCAATAGGTGCAGCCCGGCACGTTGGATGTGTCGAGCGGATGCACGCCCTTCACGCCCGCGATCTTCTCCGCGACGATGACGCCTTCATGCATGCCCTTGTGCGCCAGCCAGGGCGGGCCGACGAGATCGCCGATAGCCCAGAGGCCGGGAACGCCCGTGGCGCCCCATTTGTCCACCACCACATGCGTCTTCTCGATCCTGATGCCCGCCTGCTCGTAGCCGTTGTTCTCGACATTGCCGACGATGCCGACCGCGAGGATGATGCGATCCACCGTGAGCGTTTCGGTCTTGCCGTCTTTGCTCTTCAGCGTGGCGGTGACGTTGTCGCTGCCCTTCTGAAGTTTCTCGACCGTGGTGGCGGTCCTGATCTTTATGCCCTGTTTCTGGAACGCCTTGGCGGCGAAGGCGGAGACTTCCTCGTCTTCCACCGGCAGCACGCGGTCCAGCACTTCCACCACCGTCACGTCGCTGCCGAGCGTGCGATAGAAGCTGGCGAACTCGATGCCGATGGCGCCGGAACCCACGACCAGAAGTGATTTTGGGAACGTGGGCGGCACCATCGCTTCGCGATAGGTCCAGATCAGCTTGCCGTCCGGCTCCATGCCGGGGAATGTGCGCGCGCGGGCGCCGGAGGCGAGAACGATGTTCCTGGCTTCGTAGTCCGTGTTCCTACCGTCTTTCGCGACGGTGATCCTGTTCTTGGCCGTAAGTTTGCCCTCGCCGTTGATGACGGCGATCTTGTGCTTCTTCATCAGGAAGGCGACGCCGTTGGAAAGCTGCTCCGCCACCTTGCGCGAGCGCGTCACGATCTTGCCGATGTCGAACTTGAAATTGTCGGCGCTGAAGCCGAACTCATCCAAGCGGTGCATCAGGTGCCAGATCTCGGACGAGCGCAGCAGCGCCTTGGTCGGGATGCAGCCCCAGTTGAGGCAGATGCCGCCCAGCCGGTCCCGCTCCACGATGGCGGTTTTCAGGCCAAGCTGCGAACAGCGGATGGCGCAGACATAGCCGGCGGGGCCGGACCCCAGAACGATGACGTCGTATGTATCAGCCAAAAGGATCTCCGAAGAAGCCGAGCAGCATGATGCCGCCCAGCGCGGGCAGCAGGAAGAAGCATGTGTAGAGGAACGACACGGTTCCGAATTTCAGCACCGTGACGCCCCACCCCTGATGGTAGAACCGCTTCATGCCGATGACGACGTAGAGGCCGATGGCAAAGAACAGCAGCCACGCCACGATTCCGCCGGACAGCACCTGCGCCAGCGCCGCCGCGCCGATCAGCGCCACGAATGTGAAGGTATGAACGGTGAGCGAAAAGATCAGGTGATCGACGAAATAATAATCCTTGCGCTGCCGCCAGTAGAACGCAGCGAGCAACAGGGCGTAGAGCGGCATGAGCAGGAACAGCGCGCGCGGTATCCAGACCGTCATCGGGCCGTTCAGGGCCGTGGGATCGTTGGCGAGGCGCTTGATGCCGCCGAAGATGTTGCGCTCCACCCAGCCGGCGACCTTCTTCTTTTCCGCTTCGGCTTTCTTCTTCTGCGCGGGCGTGGCGGGTTTGGCCTGACCGAGAGCGGCATCCACCTCCACATTCATGTTGTCGAGCCCGGCGCGCTCTTCGTTCGTGAGCTGGGTGTGGTATTTGCCGATGGGCGCAAAGAAGAAGACGTGCGAATCGAACATGTAGTGTTTTTCGGGCTTGCCGTCCTTGCCCTTCCTTTCGGGCAGATATTTCGGCACGCCGCGCAGCGCGGCATCGCCCGCATCGTAAGCCGGGTTCAGATAACGCACCTGCCCGTTCGCAAGCTGCACCGCCTTGGCGGGCGTCACCGACAGCTCAAGCTGGATGATCGCGAGATTGGTCAGGCTCAGCAGCAGGAAGAAGATCAGCGTGACGAAGAAATAGAGGCGCAGCGCCGGAACATAGCGGCGCGTGCGGCCTTCGCGGAAGGCGATGGCGATCTCGCCCGGCTCCACCAGCAGCGCGACGATCGTGCGCACGATCCGGCTGTCGAAGTTGAGCATGTCCTCGAAGAAATCGTGCAGGATGCCCCGCACGGAGCGGCGGTGGATGTCCTTCTCCTGCCCGCACACCGCGCAGTAATCGCCGATCAGCGGCACGCCGCAATTGGGGCATGTCGTGACCGCGATGCCCTCGCGCGCCAGCGCCGCCGCCGCGTGCTGCACCGCCGTGACGGCGGCCGGGTCGTGCGTGACGATGTATTGGCTCATGCGCCCCTCCGCCGAACCTTATAGCAGCATCGACGACGGTTCTTCGATGAACCCCTTGAAGGCCTGCAGGAAGCGAGCGCCCGTGGCACCGTCGATCACGCGGTGATCGCAGGACAGCGTGACCGTCATGATGGTCGCGGTCTTGAGGATGCCGTCCTTCACCACCGCGCGCTGCTCGCCCGCGCCGACGGCGAGGATCGCGGCCTGCGGCGGGTTGATGACGGCGGTGAAATCCTTGATCCCGAACATGCCCAGATTGGAGATCGAGAAGCTGCCGCCTTCATATTCCTGCGGCTTGAGTTTCTTTGCCTTGGCGCGCTCCGCCAGCGCCTTCACCTCGTTGGAGATGACGGCGAGGCCCTTGCCTTCCGCGCCGAATACGATGGGCGTGATGAGGCCGAAGTCCAGCGCCACGGCGACGCCGACATCGGCGTGCTTGTGGCGCAGGATGGCGGTTTCCGTCCAACTCGCATTCACCTCCGGCACACGCATCAGCGCCAGCGCGGAAGCCTTCACGACGAAATCGTTGACGGAGAGCTTGTATCCGTTCTCTTTGGGCGATTGCGCATTCAGCTTGGCGCGCATCGCCATCAACTCGTCGATGTTGCAGTCGATGGTGAGATAGAAATGCGGGATGAGCGTCTTGGCCGAGGTGAGGCGCTTGGCGATGGTCTTGCGCATGGAGTCATGCGGGATCTCTTCGTATTCGCCTTCCTTGTAGAACAGCTTCGCATCCGGCAGCGGCGTGATGCCGGGAATACCGGCGGCGGGGGCAGCGCCGGGTTGTGCCACGGGTTTCGCGGCTGGTGCTTTCGCGGTGCCGGGCTGGGCGGATTCCACATCCGCCTTCACGATGCGCCCGCGCGGGCCGGAACCGTTCAGCGACGAGAGATCGACACCCTTCTGCTCCGCGATCTTGCGGGCGAGCGGCGATGCGAAGATGCGGTCCTTATCACCCTCCCCTTGTGGGAGGGTCGAAGCGCCCCTTGGCGCTTCGGGGCGGGGGCCGGATGCTTGAGCGGCATCCCCCCCACCAAAATCGCTACGCGATTTTGGCTCCCCCACGAGGGGGGAGCGATTGGGTTGTGCGGGTTTCGCAGAAGCTTTCTCTTCCACCTTCGCAGGTTTCGGCTCGCCTGCTTCCTTCGACACGGCGTCCTTGATGGACGCCATCGCGGCGTGAATATCGGAGGACGGCGGCGCGGCGTCGGCCTTCTCGCCTTCGCCGAGCAGGGTGGCGATGGGTTCGTTGACCTTCACGCCTTCGGTGCCTTCGGGGACGAGAAGCTTGCCGATCTTGCCTTCATCGACGGCCTCGAACTCCATCGTGGCCTTGTCGGTTTCGATCTCGGCCAGAATGTCGCCGCTCTTTACGGTGTCGCCCTCCTTGACGAGCCACTTTGCTAACTTCCCTTCCTCCATCGTCGGAGAAAGTGCCGGCATCAGAATGTTGGTGCTCATTTCACACCCCCACTTGTCATGGCCCGCAAAAGCGGGCCACCCAGGTGGGCGTGGAGTCCTTCTGCCGCGTGGACACGCGGCAAATGGGTGGCCCGGTCAAGCCGGGCCATGACAGCGGAGAAGAAAGGCGACAGCGCGGGCATGTTGGTGGCCACTAGTTGCTCTCCAGCGCGGCGAGGTCGCCCGCGTTCTGTTCCCAGTGCGAGCCGTCGAACTCGGTGGTCACGACGGATTTGAATTCGGAGGCATCGAGGCAGCGGAAATTGATGCTGTAACCGTCCGGGTGCGAGCGCGGGATGTAGAACGACTTGATCCCGCACACCGAGCAGAACAGGTGCTTCGCCGCGCCGGTGTTGAAGGTATAGGCAGCAAGCGCATCCTGCCCGCGCACCAGCCTGAAATCCTTGTCGCCGACGATGAGGTGCAGATAGCCGGTCTTGCGGCAGATGGAGCAGTTGCAATCCACCAGTTCGATCTCATCCGCTGTGCGCACTTCGAACGCCACCGCGCCGCAATGGCAGCCGCCGCGGTGCCAGTGTTTTTCGGGCCTCTGTTTTTTCGGCTGACGCGCCATCAGAAATCCATCCCTGCTTCGGCGCGTATCGCCTCCCCCTTGTGGGGAGGCCGATAAAATTCGAAGCGCAGCGAAGAATTTTTCGGGTGGGGGGCAGCTTCGCGCGCATTCCCCCCACCCGAAAAAGCTTCGCTTTTTCGACCTCCCCACAAGGGGGAGGTGATGATGACGTTCGCGCTCATCGGTAACATACCGCTTTCGCGGCAGCGATCACGTCATCGACCGTGGGCAGCGCGAGTTTTTCAAGATTGGCAGCGTACGGCATCGGCACGTCCTTGCCCGTGACCTTTGTGGGCGGGGCGTCGAGCCAGTCGAAGGCTTCGGACGTGACGACCGAGCAGATCTCCGAACCGATGGAGCAAACGGGCCAGCCCTGCTCCACGGTGACGAGACGGTTGGTCTTCCGCACGCTGGCGATGACCGTCGCGGTATCGAGCGGGCGCAAGGTGCGCAGATCGATCAGTTCCGCGTCGATGCCCTCTTCTGCGAGCTTGTCCGCCGCCTCGATGATGAGGCCCACGCAGATGGAATGGGCAACGAGCGTGACATGCGCGCCCTTTTTCACCACGCGCGCCTTGCCGATGGGGACGAGATAGTCCTCCACCTTCGGCACCGGGAAGGAGCGGCCATAGACGATCTCGTTTTCGAGGAAGATCACCGGGTTCGGATCGCGGATCGCCGCTTTCAGCAGGCCCTTCGCGTCGGCGGCGAAGTAAGGCGCGATCACTTTCAGGCCCGGCACATGGGCATACCAGCTCGAATAATCCTGGCTGTGCTGGGCGGCGACGCGCGCGGCGGGGCCGTTCGGGCCGCGGAACACGATGGGGCAGCCCATCTGTCCGCCGGACATGTAGCGCGTCTTGGCGGCGGAGTTGATGATCTGGTCGATCGCCTGCATGGCGAAATTCCACGTCATGAATTCCACGATCGGCTTCAATCCGCCGAACGCGGCGCCGACGCCCAGACCGGCGAAGCCGTGCTCGGTGATCGGCGTGTCGATCACGCGCATGGCGCCGAATTCTTCCAGCAGGCCCTGCGAGATCTTGTAGGCGCCCTGATATTGCGCGACTTCCTCGCCCATCAGGAACACGGTGTCGTCGCGGCGCATCTCCTCGGCCATCGCATCGCGCAAGGCCTCGCGCACCGTGGTGGTGACGAGTTCGGTACCGGCGGGGAATTCCTCTTCCGCCGCTTCGATCTGTCCGGCCGACACGCCATGTCCTGCGGGCTGCGCGCGCTTCTGCGCGGTTT
>JAFECN010000053.1 GCA_018242145.1 Pseudomonadota bacterium | reverse complement strand
GGAGAAGTCATGGCACCATATAGCCACCCTCCCCTTGAGGGAGGGTCGAAAAATTCGGAACGAAGTGAAGAATTTTTCGGGGAGGGGTCAATACACACCCTCCGCGACATAACCCCTCCCCGAAACGCTACGCGTTTCGACCCTCCCTCAAGGGGAGGGTGGTGTTAGGCGCTGCGCTTGAACGGCACGATGGAGGCCGGGCGTTCCGGGGCGACGAATTCCGGCACACGCACCTGGTCGTCGCGCACCGCGCGCGGCTCGCCGAACAGATAGCCCTGCGCGAAGTCCACATTGTAGTCGAGCAATTGCACCACGGTCTTCTCGTCCTCGACGCGCTCGGCGATGAGGTTGAGGCCGTGGCGCGCCAGAAGCTTCTTGAAATCTTCCGCCGCGACCAGCGCGTTGGCGCCCTTCATGCCATTCATCAGCGTTTCGCCGCGCACCTTGATATGGCGGAAGCCGAGACCCTTCAGCTTGGCGAAATCCAGCGCCAGATTGTCCACATGGTCCATCGACAGCGCGAAGCCGAGATTGGACAGATACATCAGGTTGGAATCGCCCTGCGGCCCCGCCTTCTCCACCGCGACTTGCGAGAATTCGAACACGATCTGGCTGGCCAGATCGCGGTTGTGGTGCATGTATTCCAGGAACTGCGGGAAGAACTCCTGATCCGCCAGCGTGTCGCCGGAGATGTTGCAGAAGACCGCGATCTCTTTCGTCTTGGTGGTCAGGCGGCGCACGATCTGCACGCAGCGGAACAACAACAGGTTGTCCACCACGCTCATCAGGCCCGCGGGCGCGGCCACTTTCATATATTGCGCCGGCATGATGACCGTGCCGTCTTCCGCGCGCAGGCGCGACAGGGCTTCGTAGTAGCGCAACTTGCGCTGCGGCAGGCTCACGATGGGCTGCAGATAAAGATCGACACGGTTTTCTTCCAGCGCGGCGCGGATGGTTTCCAGAAGCTGCGGCTCGCCCAGCGTCTCCAGATAGTTCTTCGCCCGCGCCGAGGTGTTCTGCTCGATCATGTGTGGCGCCGGCGCGGCGGCGCGCGCGGAGGTGGCGATCTTGCCCGCGAAATCGCGCATCAGGCTTTCCAGAACCTGCAGCTCGGAGATGATCTTCTTGCTCTGCGCGTTCGCCTTGGCTTCGGCGACAGTCTTCACGTCCTCGATCTTCGCATGCGTCTCGTTGATGATGACGCGGAATTCCTTGTTCGCCTGCTTCAGCTTGGCGATTTCCGTGCGCGTGGCGCGCTTCTCGCGCCCCCGTAGGACAGCAGCCTGGATCTGCGCGAGGCCGAGGAACACCGCCGCGCCCGAAAGGATCGCAATAGGGAAATCCACGATATTGAAGATCGCCAGCAGCAGGCTGCCGATGGCGGCCAGCATCGCTGCGGTGAAGACAATAATGGCGTTCGTCATGGGCGGGGTTTTCCAGTCCACATCCTGCCCAGTATTCCTTGCCGCCCGTTGCGAATTCGTTAACCTTGACAATCCGTGACCGGCCACCGGATAGGCCAAAACCGCCGATTTTGGTAAGCCAGCACCATGACCAAGCCCGATCCCAAGCTTCTCTCCCGCCTGTCCCGCATCGCGGGGCAGGTGCGCGGCGTCGCCCGCATGGTCGAGGAGGAGCGCTACTGCATCGATGTGCTGGACCAGGTCCAGGCGATCAAGGCGGCGCTGAAGAAGGTCGAGGACCAGATCCTGAAAGACCACTCCGCCCATTGCGTGGCGCATGCCATCAAAAGCGGCGATGCGGCGGACCAGAAGAAGAAATTCGACGAGCTGGTGGAGCTGTTCGCGCGCTATTCGCGCTAGCGCATCAACACTTCCTGCGCGGTGAGCGCGCGCCACATTCCGTCGCGATACTGGAAGATGTCCTCGAAGCGCACGCGGCCGAGCAGGCTGCCGTCCGGTTTCGTCGCCGTGTTCACGCCGCGCACAATGGCGCGATCCCTCGACAGCGAGACTTTCATGTTGCTCAGCGCGATGCCGTTGCCGGGCCGCTTCGCCAGCCCCGCCAATATCTCGGCGCGGGAATGAAGCCGGTTGTTCCAGGCCATGTCCATGAAGCCCGGCGCCAGAATGCAGGACAGCACCTTTGCATTGCGGGTTGCGAGCGCCTTCACCCACGCATGCTCCGTCGCGATCACGCCGGCTTCGCTGCGCGGCTGGCGCAAGGCTGCGCAATCAACAGCCGCCCGCGCGGGAAAAGACGTGGCGGCAGCCAGAGCGGCAACAAGGAAAAATCGCATGGGCTTGATCTTTAGGCGGCAACGGGCGGACGATCAATGCGGATCACCCAGCACGAGGCCGTCATGAGCAAGACCGCTTACGATTTCTCCTTCAAGTCCATCGACGGCAAGCCGCTGCCGCTCTCCGAATTCAAGGGCAAGGCGCTTCTGGTGGTGAACGTCGCCAGCCAGTGCGGGCTGACGCCGCAATATTCCGGCCTCGAAGCCTTGTGGAAGCAAAAGGGCAAAGACGGTCTGGTCATTCTCGGCGTTCCCGCCAACGATTTCGGCGCGCAGGAGCCCGGCACGGAAAACGAGATCAAGACGTTCTGCGAAACCCGCTTCAACGTCGATTTTCCGATGGCCGCGAAAGAGCATGTCATCGGCCCGGACGCGCACCCGCTCTACAAATGGGTCGCGTCCGAGCTCGGCGAAGCGGCCGCGCCCAAATGGAACTTCCACAAATACCTGTTCAACAAGGACGGCAGCATCGCCGGCACCTTCGGCTCGCGCACGGAGCCGAACGATGCCGCGATGAATGCGGAAATCGATGCCGCGCTGAAGAAATAGCTCAACGATCCGGCGGGAAGAGGCGGATCACGACGCGGCGGTTGCGCCGCTCGCGGACATTGTCGCCGGTCGGCACGGCCAGATGCGTCTTGCCGAAGCCGGCCACGCTGATGCGGCGCGGATCGATGCCGTTGTGCGCCAGCGCATCGGCCACGGTTTGCGCGCGGGCGCGGGAAAGCGGCAGGTTGTAGTCCTGCGAGCCCACCGTGTCGGTATAACCGTCCACCCCCACCAGCCAGCGCGGATGATGACGAATATCTCTCGCCACGCGCGCGATGGAATCGTAAGCGCGCGGCGACAACTGGTCGGAGTCGTAGGCGAACAGCACCTCGTCCAGGAATTCATAGTCCACTTCCTGGCCGCGATGCGTCACGGTCCACATGTCGCCGCCGTCGTTTGCGTCTTGATAGGTGGTGCAGCCCGCCAGCAGCGCCGCGGCGGCAACCGCCGGGAAAATCCATTTCTTCATGTCCTGTCTCCTATGCCTTCAACCCGTTGCCCGCGCGACGATGCGGATTTCGATGCGCCGGTTGCGCGGTTCGTTCACCTGATCGCCGGTCTTGATCTTCAGGTCTTCCTCGCCATAGCCATGGGCTTGAAGCCGCGCCAGCGGCACGCCATCCTTCACCAACTGGCCGCCGATCGTGTAAGCGCGCTTGCGGGACACTTCTTCGTTCTTCTGCGCCGTGCCGGTGGTGTCCGTATAGGCGCCGATGAGGATTTGCGTGTGATCGAAGCGGCGCAGCACCGGCGCCAGCTTCCAGAGAATGTCTTTCGCGCGTTCGCTGAGATTGTAGCTGTTGCCCTCGAACATCGCGTCGCTGCCCACGCGCAGAACGATATCGTCGCCTGGCCGGCCCACCAGAATGCCGGTGCCGCGCATCGCGCGGCGCAATTCGGATTCCTGATTGTCCATATAGCTGCCGATCATCGCCGTTTTGAGGGGACCGGCGCTCTTCACCGGCGGCGGCGTGGCGGGACGCGACGGCTGGCTCGGCGGCGGTGAAGGCGGCTGATAGGGCTGCGACGGGCCGTATTCGGACGGCGATGGCGGCGGCGGGCCATAGCCGTGATAGCGCGGCCCTCCGCCGCAGGCCGCCAGCATCAGGCACGCGCCCAGAACCGCCCATCTTTTCATTCCGCTCTCCCTGAATCCCGCCATCTGAACGGGCAAATGCGGCAGCGGTTTGTCGAAACCGCCCCGCACGATTAACAATGCCACGAACGATATTTCGATCCATTGGGAGGATTTCCATGAACCTGTTCGATCTCACCGGCAAAGTGGCGCTCGTCACCGGCTCCACCAAGGGCATCGGCGAAGCCATCGTGCACCGGCTGGCTGAGCATGGCGCCAAGGTGGTGGTGTCGAGCCGCAAGGCCGACGCCTGCGAGAAGGTCGCCGCCGACATCAACAAGGAGCGCGGCAAGGAAGTGGCGGCTCCGATTCCGGCGAACATCAATTACAAGGAGCAGCTTGAGCAGCTTGTGGCGAAGACGCGCGAGAAATGGGGCAAGATCGACGTTCTGGTCTGCAACGCCGCGCTCAATCCCTATTACGGGTCGAGCCTCGACATTCCCGACGATGCTTTCGACAAGATCATGGGCGCGAACATCCGCTCCAACCACTGGCTTTGCCAGATGGTCATCCCCGAGATGAAGGAGCGCAAGGACGGCTCCATCGTCATCGTCTCTTCCATCGGCGGCCTGCGCGGCTCGCCCGTGATCGGCGCCTATTGCATCTCCAAGGCGGCGGACATGCAGCTTGCCCGCAACATCGCGGTGGAATACGGCCCGCACAACATCCGCGCCAACTGCATCGCGCCCGGTTTGATCAGAACCGATTTTGCGAAAGCACTGTGGGAGAACCCGGAGACTCTGAAGCGCTCCACCGCCGGCGCGCCGCTGCGCCGCATCGGCGAGCCGGACGAGATCGCGGGTGCCGCGGTGTTCCTCGCTTCCAAGGCCGGATCGTTCACCACCGGCCAGGTCATCGTCTGCGACGGCGGCGCGACGATTTAACGGAGAATGGCCATGACGCGGATATTCATTCTCGCCTTTGCCGCTGCGGCCTTTGTGCCTTCATTTGTGCAAGCCGGTGAATGCAACAACGTGCAGACGCAAGCCGAGATGAATATCTGCGCCGGTCACGAACTGGAGCAAGCCAACGCGACCATCAACAATCTCTATAAAGAGACGATGGCGAAATACGATGCCGAAGGTCAGGCGATGCTGCGGAAATCCGAGCGCGCATGGATCGCGTTCCGCAATGCGGAATGCGATTTTCGCACCTCCGGCAGCAAGGGCGGCTCGATCTGGCCGCTCGTCCACGCCCAATGCCTGACCGAACTCACGCGGGCGCGGATAAAGCAGTTGGAGAAGGCGGCAAGCTGCGAAGCTGGCGATCTTAGCTGCCGCCAACTCAATGATGACCGCACCGATTGATCATTTCAGGCCGATCCCCAGCATCAGCACGTCGTTCCAGCGCTGGAATTCCGTGAAACCGTAACGCAGGTAGAACCGCACCGCTCGCTCGTTGCGTGTGCCGACGCCCAGATGCGCGCCGGGCGATCCGGCGTCCCGCATGGCGGCGAGCCAGCGATCCATCATGCGGCGGCCCCATCTGCCCTGAAAGCGCGGCAGCAGGTTGATGTGCAGATGCGACGGATAAGGCTCAGTGATGCGCTTGGGTGTGTGCCAGGGCTTATGGAGGGATCGCGCGAGGTGCCGCTCCGGCTCCAGCAATGCGTCGGGATCGGGATAGCGCAGGCGAAGCGGCGGCCACCATTCCTGTTCCAGCCGCGTCTCGAACGCATAGGTATCGCGCGCCCCGACGATGTATCCGCCGATGCCGTCTTCATCCTCCAGCACGAATCCGCTCTCCGGCTCCAGCGCCACGTAAGGCCCTGCATACAGATGGCCGAGCAATTCCGGATCGCGATAGAGCGCTGTCGCATCCTGCCCGGCATCGCCGGTCTTCAGGCAGATCGCGTAGAGCGCATCGCGATCTTCGCGGCGCAGCGGTCTTATTTCGGGCATCGTTTTTCCTCACACCAACTTGTCATGGCCCGCGAATGCGGGCCACCCAGTTTGGTTCTGCACAACTTCTCAAAATGTCACCTAGGCGGCCCGCATTCGCGGGCCGTGACAAGTTTTGGTTCACTCAAAATCGCTCTAGGATAACGGAGCTTGGGGAGAACACGAATGAAAACTCTGGCGGAGAAACTGGGCTACAGTGCAGCCGACCGGCTGTTGATCCTGAATTGCGACGATCTCGGCTCCAGCCATTCGGCGAACCTCGCCATTGACGATTCCATCCGCAATGGTATCGCCACCAGCGCCACTCTCATGGTGCCGTGCTCCTGGGCGCGCGAGGCGGTGGAGATGTGCGGCGATCTCGACATCGGCATCCATCTCACGCTGACCTGCGAATATCCCGGCTATCGCTGGCGCGCGCTCACCGCTGCGAAATCGCTGCACGACGCCGACGGCTTCATGCCGCGCAGCGCCGCCGAGGTCTGGCAGAACGCGAAGCTGGAAGACGTTGAAGCCGAATGCCGCGCGCAGATCGAACAGGCGCAACGCTGGAGCATAGACATCACCCATCTGGACGCCCACATGGGCACGATGCAGATCAACCCCGCCTATTACGCGGTCTATTTGAAACTCGCGGTGGAATACCGCCTGCCCTTGCGCATGCTGAGTGCGAAGATGGACGAGCGCCTCGGCTTCGGGTGTCGCGCTGCGGCGGACAAGGCGGGTGTGCTTTATCCCGACGACTTCGCGTTCCAGTGGGGCGAGCCGACGGAAAAGCTCTTGCCGAAAATTCTCGATAAGCTCGAACCCGGCGTCAGCGAATTCATCCTGCACCCCGTTAGAGATAGCGATGAACTTCGCGCCTACGACAAGACCGAAGCAGACATCCGCGTCGGTGATTACGCCGCCGCCAAAAGCAATGCCCTGCGCGATCAGATCTCCACGCAGGGCATCAAGCTCATAAGTTTCCGCCCCCTGCGGGACGCGATGCGGGCTTAGTTGATCCCGAGAACGCTGTCCGCCGTCTTGAACGGGATGTGCTGCGCTTCGCCGACCGCGCCATAAGTCAGCGTGCCCTTGTAGACGTTCAGGCCGGCGCGCAGGTGCGGGTCCTTCTTCATCGCTGCCTCGGCGCCCAGATCGGCCAGCGCGCGGGTGAACGGCAGGGTCGCGTTGTTGAGCGCGAAGGTGGAGGTGCGCGCCACGCCGCCGGGCATGTTCGCCACAGCATAATGCACCACGCCGTCCACCATATAGGTCGGGTCGGCATGGGTGGTGGCGTGGCTGGTTTCGGCGCAGCCGCCCTGGTCGATGGCCACGTCCACGATCACCGAGCCCTTCTTCATCTGGCTCACCATCTTGCGGGTGATGAGCTTGGGCGCGGCCGCACCCGGCAGCAGCACGCCGCCGATGACGAGATCGGCGCCCGTCACATGCTCTTCGATGGAATCGATGGTGGAGAACACCGTGTTCAGCATCGCGCCGAACTGCATGTCCAACTCGTTCAGGCGGCGCAGCGACACGTCGAGGATCGTGACATGCGCTTCAAGCCCCATCGCCATGCGTGCCGCATTGGTGCCGACGACGCCGCCGCCCAGCACCACGACCTTCGCCGCCGGAACGCCCGGCACGCCGCCCAGCAGCATGCCCATGCCGCCTTGCGCCTTCTCCAGCGAATGCGCACCGGCCTGGATCGACATGCGGCCCGCCACTTCGCTCATCGGCGCCAGCAGCGGCAAGCCGCCCCATTTGTCAGTCACGGTCTCATAGGCGATGCAGATCGCGCCGCTCTCCAGCAACCCTTTCGTCTGCTCCGGATCGGGCGCCAGATGCAGATAGGTGAACAGCACCTGATCCTTGCGCAACCGCTTGATCTCGACGGCTTGCGGCTCCTTCACCTTCACGATCATGTCGGCTTTCGCGAATACCTCGTCCGCGTTCGGCAAAATCTTCGCGCCCACCTTCGTATAGAGTTCGTCGTGCAGGCCGATGCCTTCGCCCGCATGCGTCTCCACGAAAACCTCATGGCCGCGCGCTGTCAGTTCGCGCACGGCGGCGGGCGTCATGCCGACGCGGTATTCGTGGTTCTTGATTTCCTTGGGGACGCCGATGCGCATAAAAGCCTCGCTTGCCGGTTGGGACCGGGCGGCGGATTACTCCATTTACCGCCCGGAGCAAAGCGCCGCCCCCGGCCCAAGACAATGCCGCATACAGGATAGGCGGATTGCGCATGAAAATGGCGGCGGAGTGCCACAGCCGCGCAAGACTCAATCAGGTGAGGCGCTCCAGAACGCCGCGAACCCCGTCGATGATCTTCGCAATATCGGACTCACTTGCGATCAGCGGCGGCGATAGCGCGATGGTGTCACCGCCAACGCGGATCACCATGTCCTGCTCGTGGAAGGCGAGCTTGATCGCGTCCAGCCCGCGGCGGCCCGGCGCCTTGGGATCGGACTCGATCTCGATACCCGCCGCGAAACCCGCATTGCGGATATCGGCGACAAGCCGTGTGCCCTTCAGCGAATGCACCGCGTCTTCGAGCACCTTCTCCATCTTCAGCGCATGTTCGAACAGGCCTTCGTCGCGATAGATGTCGAGAGTGGCCATCGCCGCCGCACACGCGAGCGGATGCGCCGAATAGGTGTGGCCGTGGAAGAGTTCGATGTTGTGGGTGCCGCCGCTGCCCGCCATGAAGGCATCGTAGATCTTGTTCGACACGATCGAGCCGCCCATCGGCGCGGCGCCGTTGGAAACGCCCTTGGCGAAATTGAGGATGTCCGGCGTCACGCCATAGCGCTCCGCCGCGAAAGCATGGCCCATGCGACCGAAGCCGGTGATGACTTCGTCGAAGATCAGCAGGAACCCATATTTGTCACAGAGCGCGCGCAGCCGTTGGAAGTAGCTTTTCGACGCGCCATAGACGCCGCCCGATCCTGCAAACGGCTCCACGATCACCGCCGCGATCGTCTCCGCGCCATGCAGCGCCACAAGCCCTTCAAGCGCGTCCGCATACTTCTCGAGATTCTGCGGCTCGCCTCTGGTGAAACGCATCGTCGCCGCATCGTAAGGCAGCGGCAGATGATCGTCGGTGCCGGGAATGAGCGGCCCGAAATGCTTGCGGTTGTTGCCGATGCCGCCCATCGCGATGCCGGCGATGGTCGAGCCGTGATATCCCTTCTCGCGGCCGATGACGCGGAACCGGCTGCCTTGCCCGATCTTTTGGAAATAGGCGCGCGCGACCTTCAGCGCGGTGTCGGCGGCTTCCGAACCGGAATTGACGAAGAAGACGTGATCCAATCCTTCCGGCGCCAACGCCGCGATGCGTTGCGACAACGCCAGCGCCCCCGGATGCGAGAACTGGAAGGTCGGCGCGAAGTCCAATTCGTGCGCGGCTTTCGCGATGGCGTCCGCAATCGGCTTGCGCCCGTGCCCGGCATTGCAGCACCACAACCCGGCGCAGGCATCCAACAGCTTGCGGCCCGTCTCGTCGTAGAAATACATGCCTTCGGCGCGCGTCAGCAGACGCGGCTCGGCGTTGAAGGCGCGATTGGGCGTGAAGGGCAGCCAGAAAGAAGAAATGTCGTTGATCTGCCGCATGAAAGCCTCCGCCTGAACCGGCGCAAGCCTAGCGCGCTGCGGCGGAGCGCGGAAAGAGCGGCAAAAACGCACCGGCCCCGGACGATTGCTCGCCGGGGCCGGGCGCCGAACCTGATCGCCTAACGCGAGGCGAAGGGGGCAGGCTCAAATGTTAGTGATGCCAGCCGCCGTGGCCGCCGCCGTGCCAGCCGCCATGGCCACCACCATGCCAACCACTGTGCCAGGAGCCACGGCCGTGGAAGCCGCCGCCATGGAAGGCGCCGCGATGCCAATGACGGTGGCCGCCGCCATCGGTGAACCAGAAGCCGCCGACGACCGGCTCGTAATAGCCGGGGCCGTAATAGCCTTGATCGTAATAGCCGTAGTAATCCGGCCCGTAATAGGCAGGGCCATAGCCGTAGCAGTAGTCGCGGTGATAGTAGCGATAGCGCGGGCTGTCGCACGGATTGCGATAATACGGGCGCGGCGCATAGTAGCCCGGCACCCCGATGCCGATGCCGACCGAAACATGCGCGGCAGCCGGTGCGGAAGTCGCCACCATGGCGCCCGCCGTCGTCCCTGCCATCATCAACGCGCCCAAAGCCAGTTTGCCGAAGCGTTTCATAGCTGTGAATCCTTTGTTCCCAAGATCGTTCTGATCTTAACGCGCACCATGGCGTTTGGTGGCTGAACCCGGGATGAACGCGCGATTCACAATTGGGGAAATTTGATGGCTAAGCCGATCTGCCGCGCGCTTCGATTGTCCAAATGGATTCAAGAACATCGCCGCGCACGCCATGGTAGCGGTCATACAGATTCACCGTCGGATCGCAATGCGGAACGATGCACAGGATCACAGCGCCGACATCGAGCTTGCCGTTCTGGGCGGGATAAAAGATGCCGCCCTGCTCGTCGCCGAAGAAGAAATAGTTCGCTCCGTCCGGGGCGCCGCGGAAGATCGCGGGGTTGCCCGCATCCGTCGCGAAGGCCTTGAAGCCGGCATCGGTGGTCGCCAGTCCTTCGCGATTGGCGCTGACGACGGTGGTCTGCACGAACAGGGAAGGTTCAAAAGGCGGACGATCGCCCGGCTTCTCCCACACTTCGTTGTATTGCTTGTCCATGAAGATGTAGGAGCCGACCTGAAGCTCCGTCAGCGTCTTCGCATCGGGATCGATATCGAAGGTGCCGGTACCGCCGCCGGACAGAAGCGGAATCGCGATGCCCTTCGCCTTCAACTGATCGCGCAGCTCCGCCAGTTCCTTCATCGCGTTGAGCGACGCCGCGCGGCGCTCGTTCGGCGATTCCATGTGCTGCACCTGGCCCGCATAGCATTGCAGCCCGTCGAAGATCAGCCCTTCGCTCTTCGCCACCTGCTCCACCAGCGCGACGGCGCCATCGCCGGGTCGGATGCCAGTACGGCCAAGACCTGGATCGATGTCCACCACCACGCGCAGCTTCTTGCCGCTGGCGCGCGCCGCAGCGTCCAGCCGCTTCGCCACCGCGGCGTTGTCGCAGGTCACGCGCAATTCGCCGATCTTCGCGTTCAGCGCCATCACGCGCGCGATGCCGCGCTCGGTCACCACCGGCGATGTCAGCAGGATCGAGTCGATGCCCGCCTCCGCCAGCGCCTCGCCTTCGCCCAGCTTGGCGCAGCAGATGCCGAGCGCGCCCGCCGCGATCTGCAGCTTCGCGATCTCCGAACACTTGTGAGTCTTCGCATGCGGGCGCAGCGCAATGTTGTGCTTCTTCGCATGCGCCGCCATCGCGGCGATGTTTCTTTCCATCGCATCAAGATCGATCACGAGGGCCGGCGTCGCGAGCATGGCACGTCCGCCCGGAACGCCGATCAGATCGCGATTGAGGTCTTGCGCCGTCATGTCCTGCTCCCGATGCTGCGGGCGTGTCGATCGCCCTGCCGCTCATTCTTCTATCCGCCGTCACCCACGCCATCGTCAACATCCTGACGAAGCGGGCGGACGACAAATATGCCATGCGCATGCTGACGGGGGTTTTCTCCGCCGCGCTGGTGCTGCCCGCCCTCTTTTTCGTGCCGCTGCCGTCCGGGATAGCATTGTGGTTTCTCGCAGGGACCGCCTTCGTTCACGCCTTCTATGAATTGCTGCTGGTGAAGTCCTACGAGACGGCGGCGTTCAGCGCCGTCTATCCCGTGGCCCGCGGTTCGGGGCCGCTGTTCACCGCCATCGGCGCGGTGCTGTTTCTGCACGAACATCCGCCGGTTCTCGAATTGCTCGGCATTGCGATGGTCTGCGGCGGTGTGATCGCCATCGGCCTGTCCCATCGCGCGACGGATGGCGCACTGAAAGGCATCGGCTTCGCACTCGCCACCGGCGTCACCATCGGCAGCTATACGCTGATCGACGCCAGCGGCGTGCGCAGCGTGCCCAATCCCTTTTCCTATGTGCTGTGGTTCTACATCGTGCATGCGCTCACGGTCTGCGTTACCGCGCCCGGCATTCGCGGCCGCGCGGTGATCCGCGAGGCGCGGAAGGAATGGAAGCTCGGCATCGTCGTCGGCGTTCTCGGCGTCATCAGTTACGGGGCGGCCATGCTGGCCTATCGCTTCGGCGGCACCGCCCAGATCGCCGCCCTGCGCGAGACGAGTGTGCTCTTTGGCACCGCGCTCGCCATGCGGTTCCTCGGCGAGCACATGACTTTGCGCCGCTGGATCGCCGCCGCCGGAATCGCCGCCGGCGCGATCCTTTTGCAGGCGGGGTGACGCCCTTATAATCGCCGCATGTCCGATATCGTCGTGAAGCAGAAGATCGCCCGGCCGCCCGCCGCCGTGGCGAAGATCATGTTCGATCCGGCCAACGATCCCAAATGGATCGACGGCGCCAAGAAGGTCGAACCGTTCGCGGGCGATCCTCTCGCAATCGGTACGCGGGTGAAACGCCGCGGCGCCTTCTGGAGCCGGGACTTCACATGGATCACCGAAACCATCGCGCACGAGCCGGAAACGACATTCGCCTTCAAATATGTCGAAGGCCCGATGACCGGCGAGGTCACCTATTCCATCGCGCCGGACAGCGAGGGCGCCACCGTCACCATCCGCCACGCGGGCGCCACGCTTGCCATGCCCGGCGCGGAATCCTTCCTGAAGCGCACGCTGCAAGGCGATCTGGGCCGCCTGAAGCGGCTGGTCGAGAAACAGGCGAATAGCAGCTAGCGACGCAGCACCATCAGCAGGTCCTGCCCCATCACCACGCCCGTCGCCGTTATGAAGTTGTGGCCGCCAATCACTTCAAATCCGAAACGCTCATAGAGCCGCCGCGCACCGTCATTTCGATCCCAAACATCCAGATAGATCGCATCCGCCGACGCCATGCTTTTATCCGCCAATGCCGCTTCCATCAGCGCGGAGCCGATACCATGCCCTTGCCGGTCCGGATGCACATAAAGGCGAACGATCTGACGGTGCGGCGAGTCTTTTGTTTTTCCGTCGCCCGGTCCGAATTGGACATATCCAGCCATTTGCCCGTCCACGTCTGCGATAAAAAATCGGTCGCGCGCCGCCGCGTCCCGGAAATAACGATCGGAAAGGCGATGATTGAGATGGTGCGCGAGATCCTCCGGCGAAAAGCCGTCGCCGAATGCCTTTTCATAGGTCCAGCGCGCGAAAGACGCGATCGCCGGCAAATCCCGTTCTGTGGCGGGCCTGATCGTGATACTCATGGCATCCAGCATAGCGCATTCGCGCGCAAGGTCCGCCCATGAAAACCTTCTACGCCGCCACGCATCTGGAGCATTCGCCGAAGGAAGAGTTCGAGCAGGGTCGCGCCGCGCCAACGGTCGAAATCCCCGAGCGCGTCGAACAGGTGAAGCGCCGCCTCGAAGAGCGCAAGATCGGGCCGCTGCTGAAGCCCAAAGCCTTCGGCGACGAAGCGATCCTGCGCATTCATGACAGCGACTTCGTGCGCTTCCTCACCGGCGCTTATCCCAAATGGCGCGAGAAATACTGGAATGACGATGCCGACGCGGTACCATCGGTCTGGCCCGCGCGGGGCCTGCGCGAAATGCGCGACGGCGACATCGAAAAGCAGCTCGGCTCCTATTGCTTCGACACCGCAACGCCCATCGGCAAAGGCACCTGGTCCGCCGCGCGCGAGGCAGTAAACATCGCGCTATCGGCGGCAGAAGCGGTGCATAGCGGCGAGCGCGCGGCCTTCGCGCTGGCGCGCCCGCCCGGCCATCACGCCAGCGGCGATGTCTATGGCGGCTATTGCTATCTGAACAATGTCGCCATCGCCGCCCAATGGCTACGCGATCAGGGTCGCCGCCCGGCGATCCTCGATGTCGATTATCATCACGGCAACGGCACGCAGGCGATCTTTTACCGGCGCGACGATGTGCTGTTCGCCTCCATCCACGCCGATCCCGCCTTCGCCTATCCCCATTATCTGGGTTACGCGGACGAGAAAGGTGAAGGCGCGGGCGAGGAGAAGAACATCAACTTCCCGCTGCCCCGCAAAACCGCGTGGCCGGAATATTCCCACGCACTCGACCGCGCGCTGAAAGCGGTGAAGGATTTCGGCACGGATATCCTGCTCGTTTCGCTCGGCCTCGACACCTTCGAGGGCGATCCCATCTGCCGCTTCAAGATCACCACCGAAGACTATCTACGCATGGGCGAGATCATCGGTCGCGCGGGGCTTCCGTCGGTGTTCGTGTTCGAAGGCGGCTACAACATCGAGCACCTCGGCGTGAACACCGTAAATGTGCTCGAAGGATTTCTGGAAGTGTGAGGTCGCGATGAACCGTTGGCTAGCGCGCGCGAAGGATTGGCTGACCGAGTTTTACCGGAAATCCTCTCCGAACTCGGAAGACGGTATCGCACCGCGTTGGCTGGCGGCCCTCGTAGCACTCTGGTGCGTGATTGATTTTGCTGCCTTTGTGGTGGTTTCTATTTTCATCGGTGGCGATGCGATCAATGGGTATACGAAGGGCGGCTATTATTTTGTTTGCATGCACGGGAGTTGCCATGAGGTGACGCGGGCTGTGTTTGAATACAGCCGATGGCACGCCATCAGTCTCTTTGTTTCTTTCCCTGCAACCTTCATTGTTGCGTGGCTGGCCAAACAGCCACGCAATTAGCTATTACCTCAATCCTTGCCGGGATCGAAGTCCGGTTTCGGCTTGAATTTGTCGGCGGCGCGGCGGAGGGCTTCGTCGGTGCGCTGCATCGCATCGTCGAACTTGTCCTTGTGCTTGTCGCCCTTGGCCTGCATGCCGTCGATCGCACGATCCACCGCCCCTTTGATGCTGGCCGCCGTGCCGCCCTTCTCGTATTCGCGCACAATCGCGCCTTCGACCTTTTCCACGATCGTGTCCACCGTGAAGTCGCCATACATGACGTGCTCGTTTTCGCCGCCGGTGGCGTGATAGCCGCCGATGGCGCTATAGACATTGATCATCTCGTCGGTGCGCCGGCCCCAGTCCATCACGCGATAGAACTTCTCGCCCTCGCGCTCGCCTTTGATGAAAAGATCGAGCACTGCCGCGACCAGCGAAACCGGCACCAGAACGAAGTTCTGGATGTTGCCTAGCACCAGCTTGAGCTGGAACACCAAAACGTCGCGCAGGAATTTCCAGCGCGAATGCGGATCGGGCGGCGGCAGCGGCGGCAAGATTTCGACCATGCCCGAAACCTAAGTGTTTTTGCGAACGCTTGCGACTGACGCGCGGTCATATTTTTTCGTTGACGGTTCTGCACGGCAGGACGACCGTCCGCCGGCCCAGCCTACGCATGGCCAGGGCATGATGACGGGCCCGCCCGCCGGGCCGGTCGGCGAAAACGGAGCTACCGCCTTCGCGTCTCCCGTAGCCGCAAAGCAAGGGCGCTGCCGTTGGCGACAGCGCCCTTCGGCTGTGAAATGTCCGGCAATACGACTTCCCCCGGCTCCGGTTCCCAAAATTTTCTTGTGCCATTGCGAGAACCCGTCCACCTGATTCCGAGTTCTCCTCAGGAAGGAGAAAACATGCTCGGGTTCGCAAATCTGGCGGAAAAGAGGCAGGCGAAGGCGAAAGCCGCGCAGGCGCGTGAAGCCTTGAATGAAGCGCGTGCGTTGCCGCTGACGATGCAGCAGGACATTGCGCGACAGGTCATGCGCGAATGCACCGATACCATGGGCCTGATGGCGACCGCCGCAAAAGCGGGGCGCGAGCAATATGCCTTCTACGCGCTGCACACAGCCGAACTCCAGCAGCGCATCGATCATGCCACCCTGCTGGCGGACAGCGACGGCATGGATCGGCGCATCATGGCATTGCGCATGGCGCAAAGCATCCTGCAGGCCTCGTCGGGTGCGAGCGAAGCTTATGAAAAGTTGGCGGCCGATATCCTGCAATGGGCGCAGACGATCCTGCCCGACTTTTCACGCTATCAGGCCAAGCTGCTGCATTGATCAGGGCGTGACGATCGGGAAATTCGGCACAATGGGTTCGATCAATCCGATAAGCGCGCCATAAAGCGCCGCGTCTCCTTCAACCCGAATGCCGCCGCTCTCGATGCGCCCTTGATAGGGCACTCCTGCGAACAGCGTCATCAGAAGATCGGGGCGTGTCAATCGCACCGTGGCGCCGGCCTTTGCGTCGCGCACGCCTTCCTCGTGGATGAGCACGCCATTGCCCACCGTGATGAGATGCGTCTCGTTGCGATCCGTCAGTTCGATGTTGAGCTTGAACGGCTTCGCGGCTTTCTGCGGATTGACGCGCACCGCCGCGAAATCCAGCAGCATGGACGTCGTCGTTGCGGACAGCACGTCCGGGCTGAACCCGCCTCCCGGCAATTGCGTCGGCCCATGCCGCAATTCCTGCGCGCCGGTCAGATAGATGTTGCGCCAGGTTCCCGCTTCCGCGTCGAACGCCAGCCTGGTGTAAATGCCCGCAAGCTGGTCGCGCGCCGCCTGGTTCTTGTCGTCGGCGAAAACGACATGGTTGAGCAGGGTCGCCGCCCAGCGCAGATCGCCCGCGCGCTCCGCTTTCCCGGCAAGCGCCATCACATTCGCCGCGCCGCCCATCGCTTCGACATATTTCTTCGCGGCGGGCTCGGGCGGCAGCGGATTGAGATTGGCCGGATTGGCGTCGTACCAGCCGAGATAACGCTGATAGATCGCCTTGGAATTGTGGCTCATCGTGCCGTAATAGCCGCGGTTGAACCATTGCTTCGCCAGCACCTCCGGCAACGCCAGCTCTTCGGCGATCTCCGTCGATGTGAGGCCGGAATTCATCAGCCGCACGCTCTGGTCGTGCAGGAATTTGTAGGCGTCACGATGGCTGGTCAGGAACGCTTCGATCTCAGCCTGCCCGAAGCGCGGGATTCCATGTGCCGCGAACATCACATCGCTCTTGCCCGCGAAAAGCCGGATCGACTCGGTCAGGTAATCCGCCCACGCCTTCGCATCGCGCACCAGCGCGCCGCGCGCAGGAAGCAAATTGTGCATGGTGAGATTGGCGTTCTCCGCCATGAACACCGCGCGGAACTGCGGCAGATAGAAATTCATCTCCGCCGGCGCCTCGGTGCCGGGCGTAAGCTGGAACACCATCGTCACATCGCCGACGGTGATCACCTGTCCGGTCTTCGTCACGAGTTCGTTCGGCGCGATCAGCGACAACGACCCCAGCGACGGGCACGGCCCAAGGCCGGACGTCATCTCGCCCTCCGCGCCGCGCGGCAAGGTCAGGCCAAACTGGAAGCGCGCGCGGCGCAGCATCGCCGGGCCGGCGATGATGTTCTCCGACACCGCATGTTCGAGGAATCCTTCCGGCGCGATCACCTTCACCTTGCCGGACGCGGCATCCGCCGCGTTGGTCACGCCTCCGACCCCGCCATAATGATCGACATGGCTGTGCGAATAGATGACGGCCAGCACCGGCTTCTTCGCGACATGCTCGCTCACAAGCTCCAGCGCCGCGCGCGCAACTTCCACGCTCGTCAGCGGATCGACGACGATCCATCCGCTTCCCGCGTCGATGAACGAAACCGTCGAAACGTCGAAGCCGCGCACCTGATAGATGCGCTCGTGTACCTGGAAGAGTCCGTTCTGCGTCAGGATCTGCGCCTGCCGCCACAGGCTGGGGTTCGCGCTATCCGGCGCCTTGCCATCCAAAAATCCATAAGAGGAGAGATCGAAGGCGGCGAGCTTGCCGTCGTCGCGCATGATCCTGGGGTCCTTGCGCGTGGCAATGAACCCGCGCGCGGCAAAATCGAAATCCTTGCGGTCGTCTTCGGCGACAAGCTTATGGGCTTCGTCCAGAGCGCTCACGGAATCCTCCTGAATGGCCTTCGACGGAGAGTTTGAACGTCCCCGTCCAACCAGAATGTTACGCGCGTAACATTCAGGAGGCAGACCCTGCGCGGGCCCGGTGGCGGATCAGGCCGTAGAGGCTGATGACGCACCAGAACACCTCGATGATCACCGAAGGCCAGTTCCACGCATAGAACAGGGAAATCAGGATGAGGATGGAGCCGCCCAGATTGGCCGCCGGGAATTTCCAGTCGGTCGAGGGCAGCCGGCCGGCCTGATTGGCCCAATAGGCCAGAACCACGATCAGGGCCCCCATAAGGCCCAAGCCAGTGTAGATATCCAGAAACATGCCCAGTCCTTTGCTCGCCTTGCCTCTATAGCCCTATTCCGCTATACGCCCCGCCTTCACGGCGGCTGCGGTCGCGGGAGTCCCGGATCAGGTCCGGGGCCATGCCGGATGGTCCGGCGTCCTCGCGAACCATGGTCCGGCCCGGCCTCCCGCCGCGCCAGACTCCGCAGCCCAAACAGGGACTTAACGGAATGGCTCTATACGAGCATCTCCTGATCGCGCGCCAGGACATCAGCGCGCAGCAGGTGGACGCACTGGCGACCCACCTCAAGACCATCATCGAAGGCGAAGGCGGCAAAGTCGAGAAGCAGGAATATTGGGGCCTGCGCGGGCTTGCCTATCGCCTGAAGAAGAACCGCAAGGGGCATTATGTGCTCCTCAACATCAACGCCCCCGGCAAGGCCGTCCACGAACTCGAGCGGCAGCTCAAGATCAACGAAGACGTGCTGCGCTACATCACCGTGAAGGTGGAGAAGTTCGAGCAGTCCTCGAACAAGAACCGCCGCGATGACAAGCCGGAAGGCGAAGCGACCGAAGGAGCAGCAGCATGAGTTACGGTGGTGAACGCGCCGGCGGCGCAGACCGTGGCGAACGCGGCGGTGGCGGCGGAGCACGCCGTCCCTTCTTCCGCCGCAAGAAGACCTGCCCCTTCTCCGGCGCCAACGCGCCGAAGATCGACTACAAGGACGTGAAGTTGCTTCAGCGCTTCATCTCCGAGCGCGGCAAGATCGTGCCGTCGCGCATCACGGCGGTGTCCGCTTCGAAGCAGCGCCTTCTCGCCAAGGCGATCAAGCGCGCGCGCTTCATGGCGTTGCTGCCTTACGTCGTGAAGTAGGAGAACACCCATGCAAGTGATCCTGCTCGAAAGAGTCGAAAAACTCGGCCAGATGGGCGACGAGGTGAAGGTGAAGGACGGCTTTGCCCGCAACTTCCTTTTGCCGAAGAAGAAAGCGCTGCGCGCCACCAAGACGAACCGCGAATACTTCCAGACCCAGAAGGCCCAGCTCGAAGCGCAGAACCTGAAGGCGAAGGGCGAGGCGGAGAAGGTCGGCAAGAAGCTCGACGGCCAGACCTTCACGCTGATCCGTCAGGCCGGCGACCGTGGCCAGCTTTACGGTTCGGTTTCTCCGCGCGACATCTCCACGGCCATCACCGATGGCGGCTTCACCGTCAGCCGCACGCAGGTGCCGCTGGACAAGGCGATCAAGACGATCGGCCTGTTCCCGGTTTCCGTCGTGCTGCACCCGGAAGTCCGCGTGACCGTGACGATCAACGTCGCGCGCACCGAAGATGAAGCCGAGCGTCAGGCCCGCGGCGAAGACGTCCTCGCCGCGCGCACTGCCGAAGAGGAAGCCTCCGCCGAAGCCAAGGTTGCGGCCGAGGAATTGTTCGAGGAAGGCGCCGGCCCGAAGACCGAAGAAAGCGAAGCGGCCGAAGAAGCCTGACCGTTCCTTTATCTCTCAAAACACCGGAAACCGCGGCCCTCGAAGCCGCGGTTTCTTTTTTGGGGGTCGGAAAGCCCAAGGCTTGAGGGCGGCGCACGTCCCTAGCCTCGAAAATGTCTATCAGATGAAGAAGGTTAGCTGACCCCCGCCCATTGCCGGGGTTTCACGGGACCGCGAGTTGCGCGAGACAGGCCGAGCGGCTAAATCATCTCGCGCTATCAAGGCTTTGGCTGGGCCCTGCCCTCGAAAGGATTCCCGTGACCGACATCTTCCATGAAGTCGAGGAAGAAGTCCGCCGCGAGCGGTGGGAAAAGATCTGGAAAGAATATGGCGACTACATCGTCGCCGCAGCCGCCTTTATCGTGATCGCCGCCGCCGGCTGGCAGCTTTGGCGCTATTACGAGCACCGCGCGCAGCTTCGCGCCTCCGCCGAATACCTCACCGCGCAGCAGCTTCTGCAAACCGGTCAGGCGCCCGTGGCTGCCGAAGCCTTCGGCAAGCTCGCCGACGATGCGCCGCATGGCTATGCGCTGATCTCGCGCCTGCAGGAAGCCGGCGCGTTGCAGACCGCCGGCCGCACCGCAGACGCCGTGAAGCTTTATACGGAAGTCGCCCATGGCGGCGATCCGCTTCTCGCCGCCGTCGGCCGCGTGCGCGCCGCGTGGGCAACGGTCGAAACGTCTTCGCGCCCCGATCTTGAGAAGCTGTTGGCGCCGCTGACCGATCCGTCCAATGCCTGGAATCCGATGGCGCGCGAAATCCTCGCCTATTGGGATTTCCATAACGGCAAGACGCAAGCCGCGCTCGCGGAATACAAGAAGCTTTCGGCGGACAAGAATGCGCCCGATGCGCTGCGCCAGCGCAGTCTCGCCATGACGACCTATCTCGGCGCCGGTGGCGGGCAGGATTACGGCACCGTGCCGCCGCCGCCCGCGCCGAAAGCACTGCCCGCTCTCACCGCCACGCCGGACACGGGCAAGCCCGCCGCGACCAACACGCAAGGCCCGCAGAAGAAATGACAAAGAAACATTTTCGTGTCGCGCTGTGCCTCGCGATGCTGGTTGCGTTGTCGGGCTGCGGGATCACCGATTCCGTCAGCGAGTTGACCAGCGGCTGGTTCAATTCCGCGAAGAAATCCAACATCCGGGGCACGCGCATCTCGCTCATGGCGCTGGACGAATCGCTGAAGCCCGATCCGGCCCTGGCGCAGACGCCCGTGGTTCTGCCGCCGCCTTACCGCAATCCGGAATGGCCGGAGCCCGGCGGCTATGCGTCGAACGCGATGTATCATCTGGAGGCCAACGGCCCGCTCGCGATCGCCTGGCAGCAGGATTCGGGCAAAGGCTCCGACTCCGCGTCCCGCCTCACCGCATCGCCGATCGTCGCCAATGGCCGCGTCTATACGATGGACTCCGAATCCCATGTCTTTGCGTTCGACGCACGGACGGGCGCGCCGGTGTGGGACAGGGAGTTGGCGCCCAAAGGCGGCAGCAACAGTTTCTGGAACACCGCATCCCTGGGCCTCTTCGGTCAGGACAAGAGCATCGATCCGACCAAGGGTTTCGGCGGCGGCGTGGCATATGACGATGGCAAGGTCTTCGCCTCCACCGGCTTCGGTTCCGTGATCGCGCTGGATGCGTCGAGCGGAAAAGTGCTCTGGAAGGTCGATCTCGGCGTGCCGATCGTGAATGCGCCGGTGGCCAATGGCGGCCGCGTGTTCGTGTCCAGCCAGGACAATCACTCCTACGCCTTGGCCGAATCCGACGGCCGCAAGCTCTGGGACCATCAGGGCATCACCGAAAGCGCGGGCATTCTGGAAAGCACCAGCGCCGCCGTCGCGGGCGAATATGTCATCATGCCCTATAGTTCGGGCGAGTTGTTCGCCATCCGCGTCACCAATGGCCGCGTGGCTTGGAGCGATATGCTCACCCGCACCGGCACCACCACGGCGCTGTCCGAACTGGACGACATCGCCGGGCGCCCGGTGATCGACCGCGACATGGTATTCGCCATCAGCCATTCCGGCCTGATGGTGGCGATCAACCTGAACAGCGGCGAGCGCGTGTGGACCCGCGATGTCGGCGGCATTCAGACGCCGTGGGCCGCCGGCGATTTCGTTTACGTGCTGACCACGGATGCGGAGCTTCTCTGCCTGTCGCGCAAGGACGGAAAGCTGAAATGGATGCACCAGTTGCCGCGCTGGGAAGACCCGGACGACCGCGATGAACCTATCGTCTGGGCCGGTCCGGTGCTGGTGTCGAACCGCCTGATCGTCGCCTCATCCAACGGCTACGCGGAATCGATTTCCCCCTATACCGGCCAGTTGATGGGCCGCATGCAAATTCCGGACGGCGCGTATGTTTCGCCCGCGGTGGCGAACGGCACGCTGTATCTTCTGACGAACGATGCCCAACTCGTCGCGTTGCGGTAAGGCGACCATGGAATGCCGCTTACGATTGCCATCGTCGGGCGCCCCAATGTGGGCAAGTCCACGCTCTTCAACCGGCTAGCCGGCAAGAGGCTCGCCATCGTCCACGACACGCCGGGCGTGACGCGCGACCGCCAGGAAGCGCGCGTGGAGCTTGGCGGCGCGCCGATGCGCCTGATCGACACCGCCGGATTCGAGGAAGGTGAAGCCGGAAGCCTCAGCCACCGCATGACGGAACAGACGCGCACGGCCATCGCCGATGCCGATGTCTGCCTCTTCGTGGTGGATGTGCGCGCCGGGGTGACGGCGGGCGACGAAATCATCGCCCAGGCGTTGCGCCGCTCCGGCAAGCCGGTGGTGCTGGCCACGAACAAAAGCGAAGCGCGCGAGCGGCCGAACGAGGCGGATACCTACGCGCTCGGCTTCGGCGATCCCATTCCGGTATCGGCGGAACACGCGCTCGGCATCGGCGAACTGATCGACGCGCTGGCGCAATATGCGCCGGAAGAAGAGGCCGAAGCGGGCCCGGAAAGCGAAGAAAACGGCCCGCCCACGCTCGCCATTGTCGGGCGGCCCAAAGTCGGAAAGTCGAGCCTGTTCAACCGCCTGCTCGGCGAAGAACGCG
>JAFECN010000052.1 GCA_018242145.1 Pseudomonadota bacterium | reverse complement strand
GTATCGGCGAAGGAAGCGTATTCGCCGAACTACTCCTCCGGCACCGGCACCGCGTGGATCACCAGCGTGAAAGCGAATTACGTTTTTGCGGATTGGTTATCCGCCGACGCCGAAACCGGCGACCTCACCATCGAACGCGGCCCGGAGCGGCACTACTGGTCCGTCGGCGCCACGGCGAAATGGAAATTCGTGACGCTGGGCCTGCATTACGAAGGCAACGACCTCACCACGCCGCAATGCTACTACACCAACTGGTGCAAATCCGCGTGGGTGGCGAGTGTGTCGGTAGGCGCGCCGATCCTGAGCTTTCCGCTTTAAGGTACAAGGAACGCCTGCGCGCGGGGGCGCCGTGCGGGTGTTCTCCGCCCCCAAAATTGTCATGGCCCGCTCAATCCAGCTTCGCCGGGGTGATCGCCACGCTCTCGCCGCAGCCGCAGGCGGCCGTCTGGTTGGGGTTGTTGAACACGAAGCGCGCGCCGAATTTCTCGTGCACGAAATCCATCTCGGTGCCGATGAGGAACATGATCGCCTTGGGATCGATGAACACCTTTACGCCCTTGTCCTCCACCACTTCCTCGAAAGGCTGCGCGGCTTCGGCGTAATCCATCGTGTAACTCATGCCCGCGCAGCCGCCATTCTCGACGCCCACGCGAACGCCCAGATATTTGCCCTCGGCATTCGCCATGATCTCGCGGATGCGCGCCGCCGCCGCATCCGAAAGACGGATCGCCTTGGGACGTTCGCGTTTGGGGCGGGTCGTGGTTGCCGTGGTTTCCATCAGAACATGTTCAGTTCGAGTTTCGCGGATTCACTCATGCATTCCGGCGTCCACGGCGGATCGAAGGTCATGTTCACCGTCACCTGCCCGATGCCTTCCACCGTTTCCAGCGCCGTCTTCACCATGCCGGGCATCTCGCCCGCCACCGGGCAGGCCGGCGCGGTGAGCGTCATGTCCACCGTCACGTCCTTGTTGTCCGCGACGTCCACCTTATAGATAAGGCCGAGTTCGTAGATGTCCACCGGGATCTCCGGATCGTAAACCGTCTTCAGCGCGGCGACGAGCTTCTCCGTGAACGCTTCGAGTTCCTCGGCGGACAGCGCAGACGTCTCTATTTTCTGGGCTTCCGCGTTCATTCCGATTTGGCGGCGCCGTCGCCGCCCTCCAATGCCGATTTCATCGTATGCCACGCCAGCGTGGCGCATTTCACACGCATGGGAAAGGCGGACACGCCCGCCATAACATCAAGCTGTTCGCGGTCGTCGCCAGCAAGATCCGTAGCCTCCTCGCCCTTCACCAGATGCAGGAACCCGCCCATCAGTTTTTCCGCTTCCGCAACGCTGCGGCCGACAACCATGTCCGTCATCATCGAGGCGGACGCCTGGCTGATGGCGCAGCCCTTGCCTTCGAACGTGATATCCGCGATGCGATCGTTGGCATCGACGATGAGGTTGCTCTTCACCCGGTCGCCGCAGAGCGGGTTGTGACCTTCCGCGGTGTTGGTTGCGCCTTCCAGCGGCCCGAAGTGCCGCGGGTGCCTGGAGTGATCGAGGATCACATCCTGATAAAGCTCGCGCAGAGAGTCATCCATCCTGTCAGCTCAAAATCTTTCGCGCCTTGGCGAGCGCCGCGATCAGCGCATCCACGTCGGCGCGCGTGTTGTACATCGCAAAGGACGCCCGGCTGGTCGAAGCCACGCCGAATCGCTCCATCAGCGGTTGCGCGCAATGGTGCCCGGCGCGCACTGCCACGCCTTCCCTGTCCAATATGGTGGCGACATCATGCGCATGCATGCCGTCCGTCTCGAAGGAGAGGATCGCGCCCTTCCCCGGCGCATCGCCGATCACGCGCAGCCAGTTGAATTCGCGCACCGCTTCGCGGGCATAGGTCAGCAGATCCTGCTCATGCGCGTGAACCGACGCGCGGTCGAAGGAATTCATGTAATCGATCGCGGCGGCCAGCCCGACACTTTCGATGATCGGCGGCGTTCCCGCCTCGAACCGCGCCGGCGGATCGGCGTAAGTGACATTCTCGCGCGTGACTTCGCGGATCATCTCGCCGCCGCCGTTGAAGGGCCGCATGGCTTTCAGATGCTTGCGCTTGCCATAGAGCGCGCCGATGCCCGTCGGCCCATAAAGCTTGTGGCCGGTGATGGTATAGAAATCGATATCCAGCGCCTGCACATCCACGCTCTCATGCACCGCGCCCTGGGCGCCATCCGCCAGCACCGGCACGCCCTTGGCATGCGCGCGCGCCACGATCTCCTTCAGCGGAGTCACCGTGCCCAGCACGTTGGACATATGCGTGATCGCAACGAGTTTCGTCTTCGGCCCGATGGCGGCATCCAGCGCTTCGATGTCCAGCGAGCCGTCATTGCGCACATCCACCCAGCGCAGCACCGCGCCCTGCCGTTCGCGCAGGAAATGCCACGGCACGATGTTGGAGTGATGCTCCATCACCGACAGCACGATCTCGTCGCCCGGCTGAATGCGCAGCGCGAGATAAGAATAGGACACGAGATTGATCGCCTCGGTCCCGCCCTTGGTGAAGACGATCTCGTCTTCATGCTTGGCGTTCAGGAATTTCTGCACGGTGCGGCGCGCGGCTTCGTAGCGGTCGGTGGAGGCCGCGGAAAGATAGTGCACCCCGCGATGGACATTCGCGTATTCGCTGCTCGCAAAATCGCGCATCGCGTCCAGAACCTGACGCGGTTTCTGCGCCGAGGCTGCGCTGTCCAGATAAACGAGCGGCTTGCCGTAAACCGGCTTGGCGAAAATCTCGAAATCGGCCCGCGCCGCATTGGGATCGAAACCTGCCTTGATGGTCTTGGGGATCGCGGTCACAACAATCCCTCCAGCGCCGCATCCACCGCCTGCCAGATGGAAGCACGAACGGCTTCATCTTCGATTTCGTCGACAGCATCGCCGATGAAGGCACGCATCAGCAGCGCGCGCGCCTCATTCTCCGGAATGCCGCGCGAGCGCAGATAGAACAGCGACTCCGCGTCCAGATCGCCCACCGCCGCGCCATGCGCGCATTTCACGTCGTCGGCAAGGATTTCCAACTCCGGCTTGAGGTCGATCTCCGCGCTGTCCGCAAGCAGCAATCCCTTCGCCGTCTGACGGCTGTCGGAGCCGTTGGCGCCCGCAGCTACTGTCACCTTGCCCTGATACACGCCGCGCGCGGTACCGCCGGCCACATATTTGAAAAGCTGTGTGCTCTGCGTCTTGCCGCTGGCATGCGTCACATGCGTGGTGACATCAGCATGGCGGTCGTTCAGCGGGCCGACGCCGGACAGATGCGTTTGCGCGCCTTCGCCATCCAGCGCGATATGCAATTCGGTGCGGGAAAGCTTGCCGCCGAAATCCGCGAAATGCGCGCGATAGACGCCGCCTTCGGCCACCCGCACGGAATAATCGATCACCTGCACCGCGTCGTTCCGCGGTGCATGGCGCACATGAGTCAGCCGCGCATTCCTGCCGACGACGATCTCAACGGCAACGTTGGCGAAGCTTCCCGCCAGCACTGTTTCCTGCAGCGCGAGAGACGCGCCATCCTCGACCACGATCAGCGCGCGCCCGTGCCCGCCTTCGGTCAGGTGCAGATGCGCCGCGCCGCGTTCATTCTTGCCGAGGCGCACACTCGGCCCGGCCTTGGCCGAAGCGATAGCGGTTTCCGCCATCGCGCCGTGCTCGCCGCGCGGCATGATGGCGGGCAGGTCGGCGATATCCACCGCGCCCGCGCTGGAAGCAATCGCCCATGCCGCCGTCGGCGCGGAAGCGACAACCTCCGCATCGATGGCGTTGCGCAGATCGCTGTATTTCCAGTCTTCGACTCTGCGGTTGGGAAGCGCGTTCATGCCGCGTCCTTGATGATCTGCTCGTAGCCCTGCGCCTCCAGCTTGAGCGCAAGCTCCTTGCCGCCTTCGGCGACGATCCGGCCCTTCGCCAGAACATGCACACGGTCCGGCACGATGTAGTTCAGCAGGCGCTGGTAATGCGTGATCACCAGCATGGCACGATCCGGCGCGCGCAGGGCGTTCACGCCTTCCGCCACCAGCTTCAGCGCGTCGATGTCCAGGCCGGAATCGGTTTCGTCGAGAATGGCCAGCGCGGGCTGAAACAGCGCCATCTGGAGAATCTCCAGCCGCTTCTTCTCGCCACCAGAGAAGCCGACATTGAGCGCGCGCTTCAGCATCTCTTCCGGCACATTCAGCGCCTTGGCCTTCTCGCGCACCAGCCGCAGCACGCCGACCGCATCCACGTCCTTTTCGCCGCGCGCGCGGCGCTGCGCGTTCAGCGCGGTCTTGAGGAAGGTGAGCGTGGTGACGCCCGGAATCTCCACCGGATATTGCATGGCAAGGAACACGCCCTTTGCCGCGCGCTGATCCGGCGACATGGCGGTCAGGTCTTCACCCTTATAGATGATCGAACCGCCAGTGACTTCGTAACCCGCGCGGCCCGCCAGCACATAGGACAGCGTGGACTTGCCGGAACCATTCGGTCCCATGATCGCATGCACCTCTCCCGCGCCGACGCTGAGCGTCAGCCCTTTGAGGATTTCCTTGCCATCGACCGTGGCGTGAAGGTTCTTGATCTCAAGCATTCCGAATGACTTTCAAAAACAAATTGTCATGGCCCGCAAAAGCGGGCCACCCAGTTGGTGAGCCAAAAGTCCCGGCAGATAGTTCTACGACAACCTGGGTGGCCCGCTTTTGCGGGCCATGACATGGGAGAGTTTGCGTCATCCCACACTCCCTTCGAGGGAGATGCCCACCAGCTTTTGCGCTTCGACAGCAAACTCCATCGGAAGCTGCTGCAGCACTTCCTTGCAGAATCCGTTCACGATCAACGCCACGGCTTCTTCCTGCGGGATGCCGCGCTGCAGGCAATAGAACAGTTGGTCTTCCGCGATCTTCGACGTCGTCGCTTCGTGCTCGATGCGCGCGGATTTGTTGCGGCTTTCGATATAGGGAACGGTGTGCGCGCCGCATTCGCCGCCGATGAGCAGCGAGTCGCATTGCGTATAGTTGCGCGCCTTCTCCGCCCTGGGATGCACACTGACGAGGCCGCGATAGGTGTTCTGCGCCTTGCCCGCGCTGATGCCCTTGGAGATGATCCGGCTCTTGGTGTTCCTGCCCAGATGGATCATCTTGGTGCCGGTATCGGCCTGCTGGAAATGATTGGCGATGGCGACGGAATAGAATTCGCCCACCGTATCGTCGCCGCGCAGGATGACGCTCGGATATTTCCAGGTGATCGCGGAACCGGTCTCCACCTGCGTCCACGAGATCTTGGACCGCGCGCCCCGGCAATCGCCGCGCTTGGTGACGAAATTATAGACGCCGCCCAAACCGTTCTCGTCGCCGGGATACCAGTTCTGCACGGTAGAATATTTGATCTCCGCGCCGTTCAGCGCGATCAGCTCGACTACGGCCGCGTGAAGCTGGTTCTCGTCGCGCTTCGGCGCAGTGCAACCTTCCAGATAAGAAACATAAGCGCCTTCATCTGCGATGATCAGCGTGCGCTCGAACTGGCCAGTGTTGTTGGCGTTGATGCGGAAATAGGTGGACAGCTCCATCGGGCAGCGCACGCCCTTGGGCACATAGACAAACGTGCCGTCGGAGAACACCGCCGAATTCAGCGTGGCGAAGAAATTGTCGGACACCGGAACGACCGAGCCCAGATATTTCTTCACCAGTTCGCCATGCTCGCGGATGGCTTCGGAGATCGGGCAGAAGATCACGCCCGCCTCGTTCAGCTTGTCCTTGAACGTCGTCGCCACCGATACGGAATCGAACACCGCATCCACGGCCACGCCGGCCAGCGCCATCTGCTCGTGCAGCGGGATGCCCAGCTTCTTGTAGGTTTCCAGAAGCTTCGGGTCGACCTCGTCCAGCGATTGCTTCTTGGGCACGCTCTTGGGCGCCGCGTAGTAATAGGCGTCCTGATAGTCGATCTTCGGATAGTTCACGCGCGCCCAGGTCGGCTCGCGCATCTCTTTCCAGCGGGCGAAGGCTTTCAGCCGCCAGTCCAGCATCCATTCCGGCTCGCTCTTCTTGGCCGAAATGAAGCGGACCGTGTCTTCGTTCAGGCCCTTCTGGGCGCGCTCGGTTTCGATATCGGTGACGAAGCCGTATTTGTACTTCTCGCCAAGCTCGGCAATCTTCTCGCGGGTTTCGATGGCAGCCATCAGGCAACTCCTCCGGCGGCGAGCGCCAGCTTGC
>JAFECN010000051.1 GCA_018242145.1 Pseudomonadota bacterium | reverse complement strand
GAGTCGAAAAACACCCTCTACTGTTCCTTCTGCGGCAAGAGCCAGCACGAAGTCCGCAAGCTCATCGCGGGCCCGACGGTGTTCATCTGCGATGAATGCGTCGAACTGTGCATGGAGATCATCCGCGAGGAGAACAAGACCTCGTTCCTGAAGTCGCGCGACGGCGTTCCGTCCCCGCAGGAAATCTTCAAGGTCCTCGACGATTACGTGGTCGGCCAGCAGCACGCCAAGAAGGTGCTGAGCGTCGCGGTCCACAATCACTACAAGCGCATCAATTCGTCCGGCAAGAACGGCGACGTCGAACTGGCGAAGTCGAACATCATGCTGATTGGCCCCACCGGCTGCGGCAAGACGCTGCTCGCGCAGACGCTGGCGCGCATCCTCGACGTGCCGTTCACCATGGCCGACGCCACGACGCTGACCGAAGCCGGTTATGTCGGCGAGGACGTCGAGAACATCATCCTCAAACTGCTGCAGGCCGCCGACTACAATGTGGAGCGCGCGCAGCGCGGCATCGTCTATATCGACGAGGTGGACAAGATCAGCCGCAAATCCGACAACCCGTCGATCACGCGCGATGTGTCGGGCGAGGGCGTGCAGCAGGCGCTGCTGAAGATCATGGAAGGCACGGTTGCTTCGGTTCCGCCGCAGGGCGGCCGCAAGCATCCGCAGCAGGAATTCCTGCAGGTCGACACCACCAACATCCTCTTCATCGTGGGCGGCGCGTTCGCGGGGCTGGACAAGATCATCTCGGCGCGCACCAGCGGCACCTCGATGGGCTTCGGCGCGAACGTCCGCGATCCGGAAGAACGCGGCACCGGCGAAATCCTGCGCGAAGTGGAGCCGGAAGACCTGCTCAAGTTCGGCCTGATCCCGGAATTCATCGGCCGTCTGCCGATCCTCGCCACCTTGGGCGACCTGACGGAACCGGCGCTCATCGAAATCCTGACGCGCCCGAAGAACGCGCTCGCCAAGCAGTATCAGCGCATGTTCGAGATGGAAGGCGTCAAGCTGCGCTTCCAGGACGAGGCGCTCTCCGCCATCTCGCGCAAGGCGATCGCCCGCAAGACCGGCGCCCGCGGCCTGCGCTCCATCATGGAAGGGTTCCTGCTGGAGACGATGTTCGAACTGCCCACGCTGAACGGCGTGCAGGAAGTCGTCATCACCGCCGACGTGGTGGATGGCAAGGCGCGCCCGCTCTACACCTATTCGGACAAGGCCGAGCCGCAGCAGAAAAGCGCGGGCTGACGGACCATTCTTGCCGTTGCGGCAGCGCGCCATGTCGGCGATAATTCGGAATGGCTATGAACCAGACCGTTCGCGACCGGCTGCCGCCTGATTCCGCCGTTCAGGCGGAAATTTTCGCGCTCGGCGATGACGCGGTTTTCGACATGACGAATTTGCCGTTTTCGCGAACGGGCATTCGCGGCGTCCTCTTTATTTCCACCGCGATGGGCAGCCACGGCCCCCGCGTCAAATATTTCGAGAAGGCGGGGAAAGATCAGCCGAGCTTTTCGGTTTCCATCGCCGATCCGCCGCGCGTGGTGGCGAGCAGCCTTCCTGCCCGCGTGCTCGATAACATGTCCCCGGACGTGATCGCCTGGGTGTCGCTCAATCGCGAGGCGCTGTTGTCGTTCTGGAACGAAGGCGCCTACTGGGACGTGGATGAAGTTCGCGCGTTCGTCGACAGCCTCAAGAAAATCTGACCGGTTGCCGCAATCGCGGACAACCCGACCGTCATGTCTTCTGTCATCGCACTGATCCTTCGGCCTTAAGCTTGGCCGCATCCGGCAAAACCTTTACGTCTGCTGCATGGCTGAGGCGCGCTGGAAAGACCTGTTCACGCTGGAGCTTTTGCCGCGCGCGGTGCTTGTGTGCTTCGGCATCTGGCTGAACGCGGCGGACTCGCTCGTCACCACCACCATCATGCCCAGCGTCGTGCGCGCCATCGGCGGTTATGCCTATTTCGCGTGGCCGGTGGCGACCTATCTGCTCGGTTCGATCCTGGGCGGCGCCTGCGCGGGCCATTTCGCGCACGCGCGCGGCCTGCGCACGGCGCTGATCGCGGCATCGCTGCCTTACATCTTCGGCTGCCTGTTGAGCGCGTTCGCCGGTTCGATGGCGCCGTTCCTATTGGGGCGCTTCATGCAGGGCATCGGGTCCGGCGCCGTGGTGGGGCTCTGCTATGTCGCGGTGAATGCGCTGTTTGCGAAGCCGCTCTACGGCCGCCTCTTCGGATTGCTCGCGGGCGTATGGGGCATCGCGACATTGTTCGGGCCGCTGCTCGGCGGATTGTTCGCCGCGGGCCGCCAGTGGCAGATCCTGTTCTTCGCCTTCGCCGTGCAAGGCGCGATCTTCGCCGCCGCGATCCCGCTTCTTGTTCCGCGCGGACCGGCGCCGCCCGAAGAGAGCGCCGTGCCGCTGCGCACGCTGGGGCTGCTCGGCGTTGCCATTGTCGCCAATCTCGCCGCGGAGATCGTCGCCAGCATTGCGGCCGCCGTCGGGCTGCTGGTCCTCACCGGGCTGTTTCTCGTTTTCGCGTTGCGCGCGGATGCGAAGGCCGCAGCGCATCTTTTTCCCCGCAGCATCGCGCGGCGCGGCGATCCGGCCGCGCAGGGCTACGCGGCCATCTTTCTGCTCAACGCCAGCACGGTGGGGTTCGGGCTCTACGGCGCCGCGATCCTGCAAACGGCTTATGGACTGTCGCCGCTTTTCGCCGGTTACATCGTCGGCCTCGAAGCGATGGGCTGGACCGTCGCGGCGCTTGTGGTGGCAGGGCGCCCGCAAGCTGCGGAGCCGTTCTGGATCCGCGCCGGGGCGACGGTCGCGCTGGCCGGTGTCGTGTCGCTGATTTTCACTTTGCCCAGCCTGTCGCTGCCGGCCGTAGCGATATCCGCAACGACAATGGGCGCGGGCTTCGGCTTCTTCTATGCCTTTCTCACGCGGCGTTTGCAGGAGTTCCTGCCGCCGCCCGATCGCACCGTCGGCGCCAGCGCAATTCCGTGTGTGCAGATGCTGGGCACGGCGATCGGCTCCGCGGTTTGCGGCGTGATCGCGAACGGATTGGGCGTTGGTAGCGGGTTCACGCGCGCCAATGTCCTCTCGGTCGGCATGTGGTTGTTCATCTGCGCGGTTCCGGTGGCGCTGCTGGGCTGGTTCAGTGCCATCCGCATCAGCCGCGGCGCGCTACCCGGAAGCGCGGCAACGCCCGGTTCCTGACGATGGTTCATTTTCGGGCTTTTTCGGTGCGTTTTCCGCGCGCCGCAACGTTTCCGCAGCGTTCCCGTTTCCTTCTTGAAAGAGGGGTTCCTCCAACCCATTTTTAATCGACGCAAGTCGGCCCAACGGGCGACTTTTAACCGCTTCCGTAAGCCCAGATGGGGTACGGTAGCTTCAGCACCCCGGAGAGAATCGACTTCTCCGGGCAGGAGAAAAAGATGTCGGATCAAGACGTCGTGAATACGCCTCAGGATTCGGGACAAGGTTCGAGCCAGGGTTCGGGCGGCCAGTTGGCGCCAGTTCTGCCTTTGCGCGATATCGTCGTATTTCCCCACATGATCGTTCCGCTCTTCGTGGGCCGCGAGAAGTCCGTGCGCGCGCTCGAAGAGGTGATGAACGACGAGAAACAGATTCTGCTGCTCACCCAGAAGAACGCCGCCGATGACGATCCGTCCACGGACGGTTTGCACAGCATCGGCACGATGGCGACGGTGCTTCAGCTTCTGAAGCTGCCCGACCAGACCGTGCGCGTGCTGGTCGAGGGTAAGTCCCGCGCCAAGGTGACCGGCTTCATTCCGCGCACCGATTTCTTCCAGGCCACCATCGAGAAGGTCGCGGACGAAGCGGGCGAGGGCAAGGAAACCGAAGCGCTCATCCGCACGGTGAAGACCAATTTCGAGCAATACATCAAGCTCAACAAGAAAGTGCCGGCCGAGACGCTGGCCTCGGTCGCGCAGATCGAGGATCCGGCGAAGCTCGCCGACACCGTCGCCGCGCATCTGTCGGTGAAGATCGCCGACCGTCAGGCGCTTCTCGAAACGCTCGACACCACGGCGCGGCTCGAAAAGGTGCTGTCGCTGATCGAAGGCGAGATCGGCGTGCTGCAGGTGGAGCGCAAAATCCGCAGTCGCGTGAAG
>JAFECN010000050.1 GCA_018242145.1 Pseudomonadota bacterium | reverse complement strand
GTCAAGCGGGCGTTCCGCATCGCGACAACGGGCCGGCCCGGCCCGGTGGTGCTCAATGTTCCGCTGGACGTGTTCCTGCGCAGCGCGGAATATGGCGACGACGATTTTCTCTGCAGCCCCGAATTCGGGCGGTATCCGGCGCTGCGCGTCCGCGCGGAAGCCAAAGAGGCGCAGATCGTGCTGGATGCACTCCACAAGGCGCGCAAGCCGGTCATCTGGTGCGGCGGCGGCGTCATCGCTTCCGGTGCGAGCGCCGAAGTTGAAGCCTTCGCCGAGCTTACGGGCATACCCGTGGCCACGACCTATATGGGCAAGGGTGCGATCGCGGAAACACATCCGCTGAGTCTGGGACCGGCGGGACAACTCGGCCGGCCGGTGACAAACCAATATCTCGCCGATGTCGATTTCGTGCTGGCCATTGGCTCCCGGTTCACGAATGTCGATACCGCGAACTGGACGGTGCCGAAGCGCGGCGTTCCGATGATCCAGGTCGATATCGATCCTGTCGAGATCGGGAAGAACTATGATGTGATCCATTCGATATGGAGTGACGCGAAGCTTTTCCTTCAGGATCTGATTGCAGCAGCCAAAGAAACAAAATGGGACGGTTCGCGCGCCGACCGGGCTGTTAGCGATCTTCGCAAATCTTGGCTCGCCACGTCCGGTGTGGAGAGCCCGCAATCCTCTCCTATGAAGGACGAGCCGGTGCATCCTCTCCAAGCGATGCGGGCGCTGCGCGAGGCGATGGGGCCGGATGACACGCTGATCTGCGATTCCGGTTTCAACCAGATCTGGGGCGGGCAATATTTCGAAGTGGAACGGAAGGGACGATATTATGTCGGCCCCCGCGGCATGGGGACGATGGGGTTCGCCTTTCCGGCAGCGATCGGCGCAAAGCTGGCTTGCCCCGAAAGGCGCTTCGTTGCGCTCGCGGGCGATGGCGGCTTTATGATGCTGCTCCACGAGTTGGAGACGTCGATTCGCATGAAGACGCCGGTGGTGGTGTGTGTTCTGAACAACGGCAATCTTGAATATTGTCGCCAGGCGCAAATCGGTTTGATGGGGGGGCGGTTGCTTTCGACGGATTTCACGGACACGAATTTCGCCGACATCGCGAAAGCCTTCGGCGCGCACGGCGTGCGCGTGACACGAAGCGCGGAATTGCGCGATGTCATCCGCGAGGCGCTGGGGGCACCGATGACGACCGTGGTCGAGATCGTGACCCCGCAATCGGCGAAGCCCGATGGCGTTGCGTTCTGATATGCAACAACAGGTCAACGAGGGCGTGGTGCGGCCCGTAGTCGAGCAACAGTCCTCAGGTGTGATCTATTCGTATTATATCCTGATCGTCCTGATGCTCGGCAATGCCTGCGCTTTTCTCGATCGCAGCATCATCAGTGTTGTGATGCCGCAACTGAAGCACCAGTTGCATCTGGGCGATGTGAGCCTGGGCCTTCTCTCGGGATTCGCGTTCACGGCCTGCTATGTGCTGTTCGGGCTGCCGCTTTCGGCTCTTGCCGAACGAGTGAGCCGGCGCAACATCATCGGCGTGGCGATCGCGCTTTGGAGCGTGATGACGGCGCTGTGCGGCCGTGTCGCGACCTTCGGCCAGCTCGTTCTCCTCCGCATCGGTGTCGGGATCGGTGAAGCGGGAATGACGCCGTCCGCGCACTCCGTGCTCTCGGATCTGTTTCCGCCGGAGCGGCGCGGAACGGCCTTATCCATTTACACGATCGGAATTCATCTGGGTGTCTTTGCCGGACTGGCGCTGGGTGGGTATCTGGCGGAGCATTTCGGGTGGCGTGCGACCTTCTTCATCATTTCCCTTCCCGGGATCGCCATCGCATTGCTCATTTTCCTGACCGTTACCGAACCGCAGCGCGGTCAACGCGAAGCCGTCGCGTCAGCCGATCTCCCATATCAGTCGTTCCTGAAGGTCATTCAGCTTCTGTGGGTGGATCGCAGCCTGCGTTACACGATGCTCGGCACGACATTCTGTTCTTTCGTCACCTTCGGTCAGGGGGCCTGGCTTCCGTCCTTTCTGGTGCGCTCACACGGCATGACGATCGGCCATGCCGGGCTGATCCTCGGTATCGCGAGCGGGTTGGGAGGATTGATCGGTACCCTGATCGGTGGCGTTTTTTCGGATCGTTTGGGGGATCGAAGCCCGCATTGGCGTTTGTGGATTGTCGCGGTGGCGCTCGGCCTCTTTCCGGTTTCGATGTTGTTTCTTTTGTACACGCCCGTTGTCGGGTTCATCGGCGTCGCTGCGATGAGCGGCATTCTGCTGACGGCCGTTCACAAGGCGCCCACCTCGGCCGTAACGCTCAATCTGACGCCGCCGCGCATGCGTGCGCGCGCCACGGCGCTGACGCTGTTCCTGACCAATCTTTTGGGCGGAGGACTTGGTCCGCTGATGGTGGGAAGTTTAAGCGATGCGCTCAAGCCGGCTTTCGGCAAGGAGAGTCTGCGCTATGCGCTGATCGCCATAACGTTTTTCGCGTTCGCCGGTGCGTTCTCCTATTTTGTCGCCGGCAAGCACCTTGGCAGGCCCAGTCGCCGTCTCCCGGCCGCGTGACGTCGCGAGCCCCCATGAGATCAGTGTGGCATCGAACACGCGGACAGGGCGCAGCGCCATCCTCTTCTTATGCGTGCATGGACGGCGCGCGGGCTACATGCCTTTCCGGCATGTTCGTCACAGCCACAAAGCATTTCACCCGCATTAAAAAAAAGCAGACCCTATCAAAGCGGCAAGAGCATCTGCCGGCGCGTGTGCGGCGCAGGGCGGGGAGCAGGCAGAGATAAAGATTCAGAGACAGGCATGCCTGCGTAATGCTGTCGAAGAGTTTCGGCGTGTCGCCGAAGATCAACAGGCTGACATACGGCATCGAATATTCGCCGATGCTGTTCGCTAGTCTGCAAACAAGAAAATGCATCGCCGGAAAATATCGGCCGTGCAAAGTTGAGGGGGAAATCGAAGTGTCTGAACACAATAGTCTTCGCATCCGTCAATCACTTCTGGCGTCAGCCGCGGTTCTCGCGGGACTGTGGCTGGGCAGCGGCAGTGCCGCCTATGCGCAAACCGCGGACACGGGCGGCGGCATCGAGACCGTCACGGTAACGGCCGAGAAACGCCCGGAAAACGTGCAGCATGTCGGACTGGCGATCAGCGCGTTCAGCGGCGACCAGCTTGAGCAAAAGGGCATCTCCAGCGTGGCGGACCTCGCCATGCTCGTGCCCAGCCTCACCATCAATCAATCGAACAACAATCGTAATTCCTCGATCATCATCCGCAATGTCGGCACGTCGGGTACCAATGCCGGCACGGAGCCCGACGTCGGCGTGTTCATGGACGGTGTGTTCATCCCGGTCGCGGGGCCGATCTATGGCGAGATAACCGATATCTCCACCGTCGAAGTGCTGCGCGGGCCGCAGGGCACGCTGTACGGGCGAAATACGCCCGTGGGTGCGATCAACATCAACACGCGCGCGCCATCGCAAACGCCTGAAGCCATGATCGATGTGCAATATGGAAACTTCGATCAGGTGCGTGTCGCCGGTTATGTCGGCGGCGGCATCACGGACAATCTGGCGGGCCGCCTCGCGGGCTGGACGGATTCCCATTCGGGTTATCTGAAGAATCTCTATACGAACGCGCCGGTCTGGAATAGCGACAAGTATGGCGGCCGCGCGCGGCTTCGCTGGACGCCGGACAGCGACACCACGGTGGATTTCATCGGCTACTACTCCTACATGTCCACCGACGGCACCAACAGCGTTCAGGTCGATCCGCTCGGCACGGGCGGCATCGTGTACGGCTATAATCCCAAGCCGGCCAGCTTCGACAAATCCCCGTTCGTCATCGCCCAGAAGGCCACCAATCCTTCGCACCCTTATGTCGTGCCGGGGGCGTGGGAGGTGAATTCGGCGACGCCAGCCTATGACAAGACGACGATGTGGGGCGCCTCCGTCAGCGTCAGCCGCCAATTGCCCTTCGATGCGACGCTCACCGATCTTCTCGCCTACAATTCGTACCACGACTTTTCTCCGAATGTCGGGCCGGGTTCACTTCCGCTCGATATCGCCACCAACATGCAAGGGGATAAGATTGGGTCCACCAGCAACGAATTGCGGATCGTTTCGGACGGCAAGCACTTCATCGACTATGTGGCGGGCCTGTATTTCTTCCAGGACGATCTGCAATACAACGCGCAGTTGACCATCGATTCAGGCGCCAACCGCAACTATCCAGCCGCGCAGGGTGGTCCGGGCCCGGCGCATGTCGGCGATCAGAACAACACCGACTTCCACCAGAAAACGACCGCGTGGGCGCCTTACACGCAGGTGACGATGAACGTCACCGATGCTTTCCGGCTTATCGGCGGCCTGCGCTACAGCTACGACCGCAAGAGTTCATCGATCTCTTCGACGAAGGTGAACATCGCGGGCAATACGGTTTCGGGGCCTTTCACCTTCACGCAGGGGCCGAACGCCACGCTGACCGGCCGCATCAACGACAAGAGCCTCACATGGATGTACGGCGCCCAGTATGACATCGAGCCGGATGTGATGGCGTATGCCACCGCGAGCAGCGGCTTCAAGGATGGCGGCTTCAACTCGCGTTCCGCGACGGTGACGCCCTATGCCTTCAACCCGGAAACCTCTCTCAACTATGAGATAGGCATCAAGTCGACCTGGTTCGACAACAGGTTGCTGGTGAATCTGGATGTGTTCCGCATGCTGGTGAAGGACTATCAGCAATCGACGCTTTTGCCGGCCGGGACGGGCTTTGCGATCGGCAACGCCGGAAACTTCCGCAACCAGGGCGTCGAGTTCGACACACAGGCGCAGCCCATCGACGAACTGACCCTGAATGCGTCCGGCAGCTATATCGACTCGCTGATCACGGGCGGCGCGGATCATCTGACCTGCGACAAGACCTATCCGTTCCAGGGTTCTCCTCCGCCCGCATCCTCCGGTCCTTATACGGATGCGACGCACAGCTACTGCAACTTCAACGGCCTGACGTTGCCCTATGCGCCCAAATGGCACTGGAGCATCGGCGGGCGATGGGAGCAGAATTGGGGAACGAGCCAATATAGCTGGTTTGTGGCGGCAGAACTCTCCGGCCAAAGCTCGGCCTATCTCGATTCTTCGCTGGACCCGCGGTCTCTTCAGAAGGGTTACGCGCTCCTCAGTGCCAGCCTGGGCATTGAACCCAACAGCGGAACCTGGAAGTTCAGCCTCTGGGGAAAGAACCTGACCAACAAGCGGTATTTCACGACCATGGCAGCGCAGACGCAGGCCGCGCAGATCAGCGGTGGCGGCACGGCGCCCGCCAACGGCTTCATCGGCTGGCTGGCCCAACCCCGCACGTTCGGCGCCGAGGCCAGTTACCGCTTCTGACGTCTCGGTGAGAGGTGAGGCCGCGCCATGTCCACAAGCCCATGGACCTGTGCGCGGCCGCACCGTTCAACACGATCGTCGCAGCGCTTGGCCAAAAGGCGATGTTCGCAAGGTTTTGGATGTGGTCAGCTCCCCACGCACATCACGCTCGCCGTCCGAAGTCCAGACTTCGGACGGCATTTTTTCTGCGCTTTGATACATGCGGCAGCAGAGCGCTGCCATTCCGAAAAACGTCACCGCCGGTGATCGAACACGCGCTTCGCTTTGCCGTCCGAGCGGGGAAGCGAGCCTGCTTCGGCGATGACGATCTCGGCGGTGAGGCCATAGCGCGCCTTCATGCGCCCAGCGACGGCCGCACGCGTGACGGCCGCATCGCAATTCACGCCCGCCTCGCAGGTGACTTTCAGCAGATCCATCACGCCCTCGCGCGTCACGTCGATGCGGTAATGCGGGGAAAGACCCGGCTCGGAAACGATCAGCTCTTCGATCTGGCGCGGGAAGATGTTCACGCCGCGAATGATGAGCATGTCGTCGCTGCGGCCGGCGATCCGGTCCATCTGCCGCATCGGAAGGCCGCCCACCGGCGCCGAGAGCCGCGACAGATCGCCGGTGCGGTAGCGAATGACTGGCACGGCTTCTTTCGACAGCGAGGTGAAGACGAGTTCGCCCGCTTCGCCGTCCGGCAAGGGGGTCCCGGTGTCGGGATCGACAATCTCGGGAAGGAAGGCATCTTCCCACACCGTGAGCGCGCCGCGCGCATCGGCGCGTTCCTGCGCAACGCCGGGGCCCATCACCTCCGACAAGCCGTAGATATCGAGCGCCGCGATCGCGAAGCGTTTCTCGATTTCGCGGCGCATCTCTTCGCTCCACGGTTCGGCGCCGTGGATGCCGACTTCGAGCGAGGTCTTGCGGGGATCGATACCCGCGCGTTCCAACGCCTCGGCCAGGACCAGCATGTAGCTCGGCGTGCAGCAGATGATGCGTGGTTTCAGATCGCAGATGAGCTGCACCTGCCGCTCGGTTTGCCCGCCGCTCGCCGGCACCACGGTGCATCCCAGCGCCTGCGCCCCGCCATGCAGGCCCAGGCCGCCGGTGAAAAGACCGTAGCCATAGGCATTATGCAGAACATCGCCCTTGCGGCCGCCCGCCACCAGAATGCAGCGCGCGATCAGTGTGTTCCACACATCGATATCGGCCTGGGTGTAGCCCACGATGGTGGGCTTTCCGCTGGTGCCCGATGATGCGTGCATGCGCACGCACGCTTCCTGCGGCACGGCGAACATGCCGAAGGGATAATTTTCGCGGAAGTCCGATTTCCGGGTGAACGGAAAGCGCGCAAGGTCGGACAGCGATGTCAGATCGCCCGGTGTCACGCCCGCCGCATCGCATTTGGCGCGGTAGTAGGGCGCGTTCTTGTAAGCATGCGCGACGGACCATTTCAACCGCCGAAGCTGTTCGGCCTCAAGTTCGACGCGCGAAGAGAAAGCTGGAAGCATTTAGGTCGCGCTCTTTTTCCGCAGCATGAATGTGGCCCGTCCTGTGGAACCGATCGATCGTCCGCATCTTGCGTTTCCAGCGGACAATCATAGAACGACCGGACAGCCAATTATTGCGAGACGCACTCGGGCTACGCAAGGCTTTTCGGCCATGCGTGGCGCGGGATTTCTGCCAGTGAAGGGGACCGCCCTATCGCGATACGCTGACGGTTACGATCACGCCAACCGCATTCTGATTGCGCGATCAGATGCGGTTGCTGCGCGCGATGGCGCCGAGGTGCAGGGCGCTCGGTTTGGGCGTGCGCTGGAAGGTTTGCAGGTCCACCGCCACCAGCCCGAAATGCTTTGAATAGCCCGAGGTCCATTCGAAATTGTCGAGCAGCGACCAGTAGAGATAGCTGTGCACCGGAATGCCGTCGTCCATGGCCTCACGCAGGCTGGCCAGTGCCGCGTCGATGAATTTGATGCGCTGCGCATCGTCATCGGTGGCGATGCCGTTCTCCGTCACATAGATCGGCTTTCCAATCGCCTGGTGCGCCCAGCGGATCGTGCCCGCGACCGCCTGCGGGTAGTATTCGTAACCCGCATCGGTGATGACGGCATTCTTGGGCGGCATCGCGATGCCTTTGTCGTCCACCAGAAAGCGTGTGTAGGGCTGCACGCCCACGAAGTCGGCATGCGTGCGCGCCACATCCACCCAGTCGCCATAGAGCCGCTTGCGATAGTCGTCCGCCAGCGAGTTCGGGCCCACCGGCTGAATGTCCTGCGTGGTGAGGGAAATGCCGACGAGAAGCTCCGGCCGCACTGTTTTGATGGCGGTGTAGGCCTTGCGATGCGCCTCCTGCATCAGCGGCGTGGAGATCGCGGGATCGGCATAGGCCATAGTGGAGAAGTTCGGCGAATGGGTCGCCTGCGCCGCCGCCGCGAGCACGGCCTTCACCGCGGGCAGGTATTTTGCGATGCCCGGCATGATCTGCACCAGAAGCTGGATGTTCGCTTCGTTAAACGGCGTGGCCATGTACATCAATCCGCCCAGATGCTCGGCGGCTTTCTTGCAGAACGCCGCGAAGATCTCCGGCGAATCCGCCACCGTGAAGCCGCCGCGCTCCGCGAACCACAGCGGCACGGTGAAATGATTCAGCGACACCACGGGCTTCAAGCCATGGGCGCGGCACGTCTCCAGCACCCTGGCGTAGTGATCGAGTTCGGCGTTAGAGTAAAAGCCCTGGTTGGGCTCGATGCGTGCCCATTCGATGCCCATGCGGTAGCAGTTGAAACCCAGCTTCGCCGCAAGGGCGATGTCCTCCGCGTAGCGGTGGTAGCTGTCGCATGAATCGCCGGAGCGGTCCTTGTAGAGCGTGGGCTTGATGTTCTCCATCAGCCAGGCGTCGGCGTTGGTGTTGTTGCCTTCGCTCTGATAGGCGGAGATCGCCGTGCCCCAAAGGAAATCCTTCGGCAAGGCGCGCTTTGTGTCCGCGGCATGCGCCTTGATCTGCGTGGCGCCGATGCCAACGGCCGCGCCTGCGATCAATCCGCGACGGGAAATATCCATGGTGCGTCCTTTCCGAGCGTTAGGGGCAGTTCGATGTCTGCGGCGGCAGCGGCGGCGAAACGAGGCCGACATTCCAGTTCCATGCGACATCGCCCGCCGCGCGCCGCCGGCAGACAACGTCCTCGTTGAGCGTGAACATCCCCGGCATGAGATGCGTGGAAGGCTCGGGTGCGCGGGTGAAGTGCATATAGGCCGCCGTTGAATCATAGGCGGGCCAATCCGGCGCGTTGGCGGCAACCGGTTTTCCCGTGCGCGCGAAGCTCGTCCAATAGCCGATCATGGCGTCTGACAGCTTCGCTTCTTCCGGCGTTGCCGGCGGCTTGGGCCAGTTCGGCCCCAGGCGGTCGACCGTTCCGAACACATAGGGAAGCTCGCTGGCATGGAAGGCGTGCAGCCCCGCATTGTCCATCGCCGGATAGCCGTGATCGAAGAGATAGAGATAAGAAGGCTGGCCGATCGCCGTCTGGTCGCGGACCAGCCGCTCGGCCGTCCAGCCGTAAAGCGCATCGCGCGTCGTCGCCCAGATGCTCTCCTGCATGTTGCTGCTCGGATAAAGCTTCAGGAACGCATCGGCGAGATCGCCATACTTCGCGCGAATGGTCTTCTCGTAATCCGCTGCGCTCGCGGGCACTTTCGGCGCAAGGATGCGCAAGGAGCGGATCTCGCCCTGGTTGAAGCCGGCGAGGATCGGCACAGGCGCTTCTTCTCTCTTATCGAAGACGGTCACGAGCTGGTCGGGCAAAACATGCCCGTCAACGGCGCCGAAGGGCGGAAAGAACGCCGCTGCGGCTGCGTCGGTCAGCGCCCGCGCATCCATCGCGCGCAGGGCTGCGATGTTGGGCGCATGAAGCGCGGCGGCAAGTTTCTCGCCGATCGATTCCGCGGACGGCATGCCGTATTTGCTGTCTTTCAGCGCCGGCGTGGAAACCATATAGGCGCTTTCCGCGATGGCTTTCGCGAACAGCCCGCGCGCATCCGGCGAGGCCATCAGATACATGACGCTGAGTCCGCCCGCGGATTCGCCGGCGATGGTTACGTTGGACGGATCGCCGCCGAAAGCGCCGATATTGTCCTTCACCCAGCGCAGGGCGGCGATCTGGTCGAGCAATCCGTAATTGCCGGAAATGCCTTGTGGCGATTCCGCGCTGAGTTGGGGATGCGCCAGCCAGCCCAGAACGCCCAACCGGTAATTGATAGAAACAACGATGACGCCGCGCTCCGCCAGCCGGGTGCCGTCATACATCGGCTCGCGGCTCGCGCCGCCCCACAAGGCGCCGCCATAGATCCATAAGAACACCGGCGCGTTGTGCGCGTTCGCGGGCGCCCAGATATTGAGCGTCAGGCAGTCTTCGCTCATCGGCAAGGCCGGGCCAGAATAGACGCTCACAAACTTGGAAACCGGCTGAATGCAGGCAGGCCCGAACTCCGTCGCCTGTTTCGTGCCGGACCAGTGCGGTAGCGGTGCCGGCGGTTTCCAGCGCAACGGCCCGACTGGCGGTTGCGCGTAAGGAATGCCTTTGAAGACATTGACCGTACCGTCCGCTTGTCCTGCGAGCGTTCCGGCGGGAGCCTTCACGACCGGCGCGGCTGAGCATGGCGCGGCGAGGGCCAGCAGCAGCGTTGCGGCGGCGGCGATAAAGAAACGGCCAGACATCAGCGAACGGTCCCTTCCAGAAGAGCTTCTTTGCGAAGAATGCGTGCGAGAAACAGGAAAATGCCGATCGCCACGAAGTAGAACGGCACCAGCAGCCAGAACGCGAGCTGCAGCGAATTGTGTGGATGGGCGGCATGGAAATAATCGCTGGCGGCGCCCACGAAGGTCGGCCCGATTCCCATGCCCATCAGATTCATCACCAGCAGCAACAGCGCGCCGGAGGTGACGCGCTGGTCCGGCCGCACTTCCTCCTGCACCATGGTGACGGAGGACGAGAGATAGAAGAAGTTGAAGCAATAGGGGCCGAGCAGGAACAGAAGGGCGAGCTGCCATGTCGGCGCCCAGACGAAGCCGATATAGAAGGGAATCGCGATCATCAGCGATATCGCGGGAATAAGCGCATAAGCCTGTTTCCAGCGGCGTGTGAAGCGGTCGATCGCCAGCCCGGACAGGAAGATGCCGCCGCCCATGCCGACCAGCACGACGAGCGCGGACCACAGCGCCACTTCTTCCAGCGTCATGCCTTTTTCGCGCATGAGAAACAGCGTCGTGAAACCGCCGGCGCCATAGGTGACGATCTGGGTGACGCCGCTTCCGAGCGCGGCCAGCACCAGCGATGGCCGCGAGAAAAACATCCCGATCGTTTCGCGGAAGCCGGAGGACGCCGAAGAAGCCGTGTGATGATCGAGGCCGCCGCGGGCGGGCTCGCGCACGATCAAGCGCAACGCCAATGCCGCGAACAAGCCCACGGAGCCCAGAACGATGAAGGCGTCGCGCCAGCTATAAACCGCGGCGATGGACGCGCCGAAGGCGGTTCCGAGCGCAGCGCCGATCGGCGGGCCGAGATTGTAGACGCTGAGCGCCGTGCCGCGCCGGCCGGATGGGAAATAATCCGAGATGATCGCGTAAGAGGGCGGCACGCCCCCGGCCTCGCCGAATCCCACCGTCATGCGCGCGACCGCCAACTGGCCATAGTTCGCCGCGAGGCCGCAGGCCATCGTCGCGCCGCTCCAGATCCCGCACGCCGCGGTGAGCACCCAGATGCGATTTGTTTTGTCCGCGAACCAGCCGATCGGGATGGAGATGAAGCAATAGAAGATCGCGAAAAACAGCCCGCTGACGAGGCCAAGCTGGCCGTCGGTGATATGCAGCGTGTCTTCGATGGGCTTGGCCAGGATCGACAGCAGCGAGCGGTCGAGGAAGTTCAGCACATAGATGAAGCACAGCATGCCCAGGGCGATCCATGCCCGGGGCGTGGGCGTTGCGGGGCTTGCGGAGGCAGGCGTGCCGGCCGCGAACGCCGGCGGATGATCTGTAACCTGCACCGAACCTCCCCTTGGCGCCGACACCGGCGCCTCTTTTCCCGCACCATGCGAGGGGCCGTGGCTGTTCGTCAACACTCATTAACACGCGGGTGAACATCTTGATGCGACGGCCGCCCGCCGGCGCGGCGCGCACGAAGCCTGCTTTCGCGCGGTTTGCTGCGGTGCATGCAATGGGGTGTGTTGCGCGCGTGCTACCGGCCACAAAGATATTCATCCACGTGTGAATGAATATTGACGGCGCCCCGTCTTCCTGCCAGCTTCCGCGCGCGTGCCGAAGAGCACGAGGATCGCCTGCGGGCGGAAGGGGAGGAATGCATGAGGCTCGGGCTAAGCCTGTCGGCATCTGTTTTGGCGCTTGTGTGCTGCGGGGCAGCGCATGCGCAGACAACAACCAGCGATACATCGTCCACGGCGGCTTCGAACGGGCCCATCGAGGAAGTGGTCGTCACGGGCGAGCGCCGCTCGGAGAATTTGATGACAACGCCGATCACGGCGAGTGTCTTGTCGGGCGAAGACCTCCAGAACCGGGGCGTCGTGAACGTCAACGACCTGCAGTTCCTCGCACCGAACCTCACCGTCAACGATCTCGGTCAGGGCATCGACTTCGACATCCGCGGCATCGGCAAGGGCGAGCACAACAGCCAGACCCCGATCGGCGTGGTCCTCTATCGCGACGGTGCGTCCACCTTTCCAGGCTATCTGACGGCGGAACCGTTTTACGACATCAAGAGCGTCGAGGTTTATCGCGGCCCGCAAGGCACCTTCGTGGGCCAGAACGCAACCGGCGGCGCGGTGTTCGTGACCACCAACGATCCGCAGCTCG
>JAFECN010000004.1 GCA_018242145.1 Pseudomonadota bacterium | reverse complement strand
TTGCCGCCGCAGCGGCGGTCATCGGCTTCGTTCTGGTATGGACCGTGTTTCATGCTGTTTCGCACAACACCCATGCGATCAACGACGACACCGCGGAAGCATATGTCTGGGGCCAGCAATTCGAGTGGGGATATTGGAAGCATCCGCCATTCTGGGCGTGGATCGCGGGCGCGTGGTTCGATGTCTTCCCGCGCAACGGCTGGTTTGTGGCGCTTCTTGCATCTTGCAATGCCGCCGTAGGATTGATCGGTGCTTGGCGGCTGAACGGTTGTTTTGTCCGCGGGCAGCAGCGGACCGCTGCAACGGTGCTGCTTCTGCTGACGCCGCTCTACACGCTGCTTGGCTTCAAATACAACGCGAACAGTATCTTTGTTTCGCTCTGGCCCTGGACCGCCTTTTTCTTCATGCGCTCCATCGAGCGTCGAAGCGTTGGGTACAGTGTCCTGTTCGGCGTTATGGCCGGATTCGACATGCTGTCGAAATATTATGCCGTGCTGCTTCTGGTAACGTGCTTTTGCGCGGCACTCGCGCATCCTGCCCGGGAGCGATATTTCCGCAGTCCCTTGCCCTGGATCGCGATGGCGATTGCGGCTGTGTTGTTCGCGCCCCATCTGGTCTGGCTGGCGCATAACGATTACACGACGCTCCACTATTTCAACCATGAAACCGGAAATTCGTTCGTCTTCGTCGGTTTGCAGTTCATCAATCTGATATGCGAATGCATCGGCTACAATCTTCTGGTCGTGATCCTGGTCATGGCGGTAACGCGGACCACGCCGCGCGATTGGATGACGCGGTTCAAGGCGCTCCGGCATGACGCTCATTTCCGGGTTCTTCTGATACTGGCGCTGCTGCCCGCGGTTCTGACGCTGCTCTGCTCCGTTCTTTTTCGCGTCACGATTTCCAGCAACACCATGATCGGCGTGTTTTGTCTCACCCCTGTCGTCTTTCTCGAACTCGCGCGACCGTCCGATGCCGGCAAGATTTTCCGGGTTTCCGCGCTATCGGCGGCCGTTATCGCGGTGCTCGCGCTCTTTGCGGCGCCCGCGATGGGTGCGCATGGCGTCAGGGATCTCGCCATTCACGAATATGTGGCGCAACGTATCGATTCGTTGTGGAAGCAGAATACGAACGCACCGCTTGCCTATGTGACTGGCTCCGAGCCGTTTGCAGAAGAACTGGCATTCTATCTTCCAGAACGCCCGCGCGAATTCATTCGCTACAGCTTCGTCGACGCTCCATGGGTGACGGCCGCCGATCTGGCACGGGATGGCTTTGCGGCGGTCTGCATTGCGGGCGACGCACGGTGCCTGGCACAGGCACGCGCGTTCGCGCCGGGCAGAGTCGTGCAGCAGACGTTGCCCCCTTTGCGCCATCTGGGAAGCGGGAAGAAAGCCCGCGAGGCGCTGGTGTTGATTGTCGCGCTCCCTTCCCTGAAAAGCGCGCCAGGAAAGCCGTCATGACAAATATCGTATTGTGCGCGGATGATTTCGGGATCGCGCCGGGCGTGGACGACGCGATCCTTGAATTGGTCGCAATGGACCGTCTGTCGGCGGTGAGCTGTCTGGTGGATTTCGAACAATTTCAGCACGACGGCCCACGCCTCGCGCGCTATCGCGATCGCACCGATATTGGTTTGCATATCGCGCTTACGGGTGCGCGTCCGCTGTGGCAGGTCATGGCGGAGGGCTATCTCGGCCGGCTCTCGCGCGACGCCATGCATGCAGAGATAGGACGCCAGATCGCGGTCTTCCGCGAGGTGATGGGTTTCGATCCCGGCTACCTCGACGGCCATCAGCATGTCCATAACCTGAAGGGCGTTCGCGAAGCGGTGGCAGAATGGGCGCAAGCTATCGGCGCTTGCGTGCGCGTTACGGACGGGCCGCTTTCGCTGGACATGCTGCGCCGCCCGGCGCCGTTGACGGCCGCTTTTCTGGCCTGGATGGGCCGTGGACTGGCGCGCGCCTGCGCACAACGCCGTGTTCCGACCAACCGGCAGTTTCGCGGCGTGCGAAGCTTTCGGGAGCAGGGCAGCTATCGCAAAATCTTTCTCCGCGCCGCTGCCGATGTTCGCGATGCAACGATCATCATGTGCCATCCGGGCTGGCCAGACGATGTGCTGGCCGAGCGTGACCCCGTGGTTCAGCCCCGCATGATGGAGATGCGTTATCTGCGCAGCCCCGAATTTCTGTCCGACCTCGCAGAACTGGGGCTCACCCTCACCCGATTCCGTGCCATGGAGCCGATCCCGGCTGCCTGATTTGTGCGGAATGCGTTTTCGTTCGACGACAGTGAACAGCACGCCTCTGCCGCGATTACTGTGCCCTGTTTGTTCCGTTTGTAGTTGGGCTCGCCCGAACGCCGGGCGGGCTTTTCTTTGTATGGAGCGTTCGCCGCGCGTCATGCTAAGAGCGGGACCCGCGCGGGCGTAGCTCAATGGTAGAGCTGTAGCTTCCCAAGCTACTGACGAGGGTTCGATTCCCTTCGCCCGCTCCAGCCTTCGCGGCGGCAAGCTGTGATCGCCAGGCGTTGACTCCCCTCCGTATCAGGCAAACGATCCGCCAATACTGTTCGTATTGGAGCGCGGCTTTTCCTGTTCTTTCGAAGGAGGGACTGAATGAAAAGAATACTCGCGATTGCCACCGCACTGTGTTTCGCCGTGCCAACGCTCGCTCTGGCCCAGCAGGATCACCGCGGGAAACCGGGCCCCGGCAGCCAAAAGCCGCCGATGACCAAACCCGCCTTCGGCGCGAAGCCCGTCGGCCCGCAGAAGCCGCCGGGCAATGCCAACAGGCCCAAGCCGCCAAACCATGGCGTCACCAAGCCTTGGCCGCCCTCCAACCATCACAAACCGCCACAGCATCGTCCGCCGGCGGTCAAGCCGCCCAAGCCGCGTCCGCCGAGCTGGCGCCCGCCGCAATGGCACAAGCCGCGCGCCGCGCAATGGTATTGGCGTGGCAGATGGGTGAACCGCGTCCATGGTCCCGCCTTCCGCTATCCGATGGGCTGGTCCTATCGCTACTGGACCATCGGCGACATCCTGCCGGGACTGTTTCTGTCATCGGCCTATTACTACGACAATGTCCGGCCACTCGGTCTGGAAGTACCGCCGCCCGGCTATCGCTGGGTGCGCTATGGGCCGGATCTGCTGCTGGTCAATCTGCGCACCGGCTCGGTGGAGCAGGTCGCCTACGGCGTGTTCTACTGACCGCCACCCGATAAACGCGAAGGGCCCGTCCGCAAGGCGGGCCCTTTGTTTTTGATTTCGCAAAACGCGCCATCTGGCGTTCGGTTCCAAAAACCTTCTCCATGAAGCCTGTCCGCGATTGGGGCGTTACCCTGATGGAACTTCGGGGTTTTCATGTTGGATCGCGGTCACAGCGAAGAGGGCT
>JAFECN010000049.1 GCA_018242145.1 Pseudomonadota bacterium | reverse complement strand
CCGGAGCATCTGGCGGGCGGATTGGCGCTGCTCGGCTTCTCGGTGAAACCGGAAGCGCTCAAGAGCAAGAAGAGCGTGGACACCGCCGCCATCGAACGCGCCATCGAAGCCCGCCTCGCCGCCCGCAAGGCGAAGGACTTCAAAGAGAGCGACCGCATCCGCGACGAGCTTCTCGCCCAAGGCATCATCCTCAAGGACGGCCCCCAAGGCACGACCTGGGAGGTGAAGAAGTGAGCGCGCTTCTCAACCTTGCGCAGAAAACCACCCTCCCCTTGAGGGAGGGTCGGAGAGCGAAGCGATCCGGGGAGGGGCCAAACGCGCCCTCTCCGCGCCATGCCCCTCCCCGAAATTTGCGAAGAGCAAATTTCGACCCTCCCTCAAGGGGAGGGTGGTCGGAGAATGGCGAGCGGTTGGGCGATGATAGTTCTTGCTATGTTCTAATTTTGGGTATATCCTCCCAAAATGACCATACCCGCCACCACCGACTTCCTCCCCGACGCGCTCCGCGCGGCGGCTTTGCGCCTGCCGCGCAAGCGGCCCGTTCCCAAACAGGGGGAGAGGGGGGGTACCCCCCAAATTTCGCGGAACAATTTTATTGCCGAACGGGCAAAGCCCGGCGCTCCGGTGGGCAATCGCAATGCCCGCAAACATGGCCGCTATTCGGCGGATTTCCGCGCGCGGCAGCAGGCGGTCCGCGTGATCTGCCGCAAGCTCGACGCAGTCTGGCGGATGGTCGGCATGCTGCTGAAAGACGGGCAGAATCCGGACCATCATATCGCGCTCCTTACGGCACTTGCGCCGTCGGACGCGGACTATCGCGCCGCAATGGCGGTGTCCGATGAGCAAAGAGAGACTGTTCCTCTTCGACACCACCTTGCGCGACGGGGCGCAGACGCAGGGCGTGGACTTCTCGGTGGAGGACAAGCGCCAGATCGCGCTGGCGCTGGACCGGCTGGGGCTGGATTACATCGAGGGCGGCTGGCCGGGGGCGAACCCGACGGACACGGCCTTCTTCTCCGAACGCCCGCCGCTGGGCCACGCGAAATTCGTGGCCTTCGGGATGACGAAGCGCTCCGGCCGCAGCGCCCAGAACGATCCGGCGCTGGCGCAGGTTCTGGACGCGAAGGCGGATGCCAACTGCCTCGTCGGCAAGACCTGGGATTTCCAGGTGGACGTGGCGCTGGAGATCCCGCGCGGCGAGAACATCGACAACATCGCCGACAGCATCGCGGCGGTGCGCACGAAGGGCCGCGAGCCCCTGTTCGATGCCGAACATTTCTTCGACGGCTACAAGGCGAACGCCGACTACGCGCTCGCTTGCCTGAAAGCGGCGTTCGACAATGGCGCGGCGTGGCTGGTGCTGTGCGACACCAATGGCGGCACCATGTCGGAGGATGTCTATCGCATCGTCTCCGAGGTGAAGGCGAAGCTGCCGGCGGCGCCGCTGGGCATTCACGCCCACAACGACACCGAGCAGGCCGTGGCTGTCAGCCTCGCCGCGATCCGCGGCGGCGCGCGGCAGGTGCAGGGCACGCTCAACGGGCTGGGCGAGCGCTGCGGCAATGCCAATTTGTGTTCGCTGCTGCCGAACCTCCTGTTGAAAGAGCCTTTCGCCTCGCAATTCGAGACAGGCGTGTCGCGCGAAGAACTGGCGCATCTTGTTTCGGTGTCGCGCTTGCTGGATGAGATCCTGAACCGCGCGCCGAACCGCCACGCCGCCTATGTCGGCCCCTCGGCCTTCGCGCACAAAGGCGGGCTGCATTCGTCGGCGGTGGCGAAAGACCCGCGCACCTATGAGCATGTGCCGCCGGAGTCGGTGGGCAACACGCGCAAGATTCTCGTCTCCGATCAGGCGGGCCGCTCCAACCTGATGGCCCGCCTCGCCGATGCCGGCATCGACGTGGAGGCAAACGATCCGCGCATCGCGCGCCTTTTGGAAGAGGTGAAGCAACGCGAATTCCTGGGCTATGCCTATGACGGCGCGGAAGCCTCGTTCGAATTGCTGGCGCGCCGCGCGCTGGGCGAGGTGCCGGATTACTTCGACGTCGAAAGCTTCCGCGTGATGGTGGAGCGGCGCCACGATGCCAAGGGCGATCTCGTCACCGTGTCCGAAGCGGTGGTGAAGGTGAATGTGGACGGCGAAATCTTCCACAATGTCGGCCTCGGCAACGGCCCGGTGAACGCGCTGGATCAGGCCCTGCGCAAGGATCTCGGCAAGTATTCCGCCGCGCTCAGCGATCTGCGTCTGGTGGATTACAAGGTGCGTATCCTCACGGGCGGCACGGAGGCCGTGACGCGGGTGATGGTGGAAAGCGCGGACGGGAAGGGCAACCGCTGGTCCACCGTGGGCGTGTCGCCCAACATCGTGGACGCGAGCTTCGAAGCGCTGACGGATTCGATCTGTTACAAACTGTTTCGCGCCAGGAACGAATAGACGCGCATGACGCATAGGTGCAATGCCGCGGCGCGCGATGTCTTTTGCGCGGCCTTCGTTACATAGAATCCATGAGCGCCCCGAACCACGCGAAGGACGATGCCGCCGGCATAGGCTTTGCCGCCTTTGCCTATGCGTTCTGGGGGATCATGCCGCTCTACTGGCGGCTGCTGGATGCGGTGCCGCCGCTCCAGCTTACGGTTCATCGGATTTTCTGGTGTGCTTTGTTCGTCGGCGGTCTGGCCGTCGCGCGCGGAAGGCTTCCGGCGCTGAAGCAGATCGTCCGCGCCCCGCGCCTGTTCGCGACACTGGCGCTGACCAGCGTGCTCATCAGCGTCAACTGGGGCGTTTACATCTATTGCGTCGCCACGCGGCAATTGGTGGAGGCGAGCCTCGGTTACTACATCAACCCGCTGATCTCGATCCTGCTCGGCGTCACCTTGTTCGGCGAGCACATCTCCCGCATGCGGATGGCCGCGATTGCGCTGGCCGGTGTCGCCGTGGTGATCCAGACGGTCGAGCTTGGGCATTTCCCGTGGATCGCGCCGGTGCTGGCGCTGTCCTTCGGCTTCTACGGTTATTTCCGCAAGCTGACGCCGGTGCAGGCGCTGGATGGTCTGACCGTCGAAACCTGGGTGTTGCTGCCGGTCACGGCGGGGTTGATCTGGTACTGGTCGCAGCATGGCGGCGCGTTCCCGTCGCCCAACCTCAAGCAGGATGCGTTGCTGATCGTTGGCGGCCCGCTGACCGCGCTGCCGCTGGCGCTGTTCGCGGCGGGCGCGCGGCGCATCCGGCTTTCGACGCTCGGCTTCCTGCAGTATCTGTCGCCGTCGATCACGCTGGTGCTGGCGGTGTTTGGGCTGGGCGAGGCCTTCACGAAGGTGGACATGATCACCTTCGGACTTGTGTGGGTGGCGCTGGTGATCGTCTCGATCGACAGCCTTCTCAGCCGGACGAAGGAACCGATCTCGAATCCAGAACCCGCGTGATGTGGCGGATCGCCGTTTGCGGCGAATGCGCCACGCGGAACAGCGTCTCCAGATTGGGCCGCACGAATTCGAGGCTCGCGGTGTGGTTGAGAAGATCGACCAGGGGATCGTAGCAATGGTCGAGGTTGAGCAGCACGATCGGCTTGGGCAACTGGCCCAGTTGCTTCTCAACGATCACCTCGAAGAACTCGTCCAGCGTGCCGATGCCGCCGGGCAGGATGAGGAACGCATCGCCCAGCGCCAGCATCTGCCGCTTGCGCGTTCCCATGTCGGGCACGATCTGCACATCCTCGCCGCGCGCCAGCGGCGGTTCCAGATCGCGCAGGAAGGCGGGCAGGATGCCGGTGACCTTGGCGCCGCCGTCGCGCGCCGCCCGCGCCGTCTCGCCCATCAGGCCCAGCCCGCCGCCGCCGAACACCATGTCGTAGCCGTGTGCTGCGATCAGCCGCCCGGTTTCGCGCGCGGCCTCCGCGAACGTCGCGTCACGCCCCAGCGACGAACCGCAGAAGACGCAGATGGTTCTCTTGTTCTTGTCCATGTCCGGGGCAGGGTTAAGGGATATGCGGGCGGCCTCTGCACCGGAACCATTGCGGGGCGGCGCGGGCCTACCTAAACAGGATTCTGTCACTTGCGCATCTTTGAGGCTTATCTGTGAAGCGTCCGCTTGTCGTCCTCGGCCTGATTGCCCTTCTGGCGCTTCTTCTGGGGTTCCTTGCCTTCGGCGGCGCGAATATGGGGAACTGATCCATGGCACGGCCCATCACCGAAGAAGGCGACGGCGCGCCATCCTTCCGCCCCTTGTGGACGGTCATGCCCTATCTCTGGCCGAAGGGCCGGCCGGACCTGCGGGCCCGCGTGATCCTCTCCATTGTCTTTCTGGTGATGGCGACGACGGCGACGAGCATTTCGCCGCTGTTCTTCGGCTATGCGGTGGATGCGCTGGCCAAGACGCCGGGTCAGGTGGCGCTTGGCGTGGCGCTGGCGATGACCGGCTCCTACATCCTTTCGCGCATCCTGATGCAGACCTTCGCGCAGTTGCGCGACGGCGTGTTCGCCAAAGTCCAGTATCACGCCATGCGCGAGGTGGCGGTTTCGACCTTCGCGCATGTGCATACGCTGTCGCTGCGCTTCCATCTGGAGCGCAAGACGGGCGGCCTCTCGCGCATCATCGAGCGCGGCACCAAGGGCATCGACACGCTGCTGTCCTTTTCGCTGTTCAGCATCTTCCCCACGATCCTGCTGCTGGTGTTCTACAGCATCATCCTTTTGAACAAGCTCGACGTGTGGATCGCGCTGGCCACCCTGGCGATGGTGGTGGGTTATGTCTGGTTCACGTTCGCCATCACGCGCTGGCGTATACAGTTCCGTCGCGACATGAACCAGTCCGATCAGGATGCCAACACCAAGGCAGTAGACAGCCTGCTCAACTATGAGACGGTCAAATATTTCAACAACGAGGAGCACGAAACCCGCCGCTTCGACAAATCGATGGAGAAATATTCCCGCGCCTCGATCCAGGCGCAGCTTTCGCTGTCGATCCTGAATACGGGGCAGGCCTTCATCATGGCGGTCGGTCTGGGCATCGTGATGTGGCTCGCGGCGGTCGGCATTTCGCAGGGCCGCTTCAGCGTGGGCCTGTTCGCGGCGGCGAATGCGATCCTAATCCAGCTTTATGTGCCGCTGAACCTGCTCGGCACCGTCTATCGCGAGATCACGCAGGCGATGGTGGACATGGATGCCATGTTCAAGCTCCTCCACCAGCCGCAGGAAGTGACGGACAAGCCGGATGCCAAGCCGCTCGTCGTCACCGGCGGCGAAATCAGGTTCGACAACGTCGTCTTCGCCTACGATCCCGAACGTATCGTGCTCAAGGGGATCAGTTTCACTGTGCCCGCGGGTAAGACGGTGGCCGTTGTGGGGCCATCGGGTGCGGGCAAGTCGACCATCAGCCGCATTCTCTATCGCTTCTATGATATCAGGAGCGGTTCGGTGACGATAGACGGACAAGATATCCGCGACGTCACGCAGGCGAGCCTGCGCGAGAAGATTGGCATCGTCCCGCAGGACACCGTGCTGTTCAACGATACGATCCGCTACAACATCGCCTATGGCGGCATCGGAGCGACGGAGGCGGACATCAAGACCGCCGCGCGCCTCGCCCAGATCGACAAGTTCATCGTCGAACTGCCGCTGGGTTATGACTCCATGGTCGGTGAGCGCGGCCTGAAGCTGCCCGGCGGCGAGAAGCAGCGCGTCGCCATCGCGCGCACCATCCTCAAGAACCCGCCGATCCTACTTCTGGACGAAGCCACCAGCGCGCTCGACACCGGAACGGAGCGCGAGATTCAGGGCGCACTACAGGAAGTCTCGAAGAACCGCACCTCGCTTGTTATCGCGCACCGGCTTTCCACGGTGGTGGATGCGGATGAAATCCTCGTGCTCGATCACGGCGAGATCATCGAACGCGGGCGGCACTCGCAGCTTCTGGCGCTGAACGGCCACTACGCCGCGATGTGGAACAAGCAGAAGGAAGCGGCCGCCGCGCGCGAGAAGCTCAAGGAAGTGGAGAACGATCCGGATGTGGCGCCGGGCGTGGCGCGCGCCACGCCCGTGGACGCCGCATAGTTATTCCGCTGCTTCGCGTTCGGCGCGGCGCCGGTTCATCGCTGCGATCACATTGTCCGGTATCGGGTGGGTGTACGTCTCGCCGCGTTTGGCCGCGCGCCGCTCGCGCCAGCGGTAAGGCAGCGCCAGCATCGCGGGGATCAGGCCCAGCGTGATCATCTTCGAGAAGACCAGACCGAACACGATGGCTGTCGAAAGCTGAACCCACATCAAGCCGTTCGGCCCGCCGATCGTCACCTGCCGCGTCCAGAAATTGATCTCGACCGCCGCCATCATCGGGATCAGGCCGCCGATGGCGGTGACCGTGGTCAAAAACACGGGGCGCAGGCGCTGGGCGCTGGAGCGCACCACCGCTTCAATCGGGTCCATGCCCGCATCGCGCAGGCGATGGAAGGTGTCGATCAGCACGATGTTGTGGTTCACCACGATGCCGGCCAGCGCCAGCATGCCGGTGCCGGTCATGATCACCGAGAAGGATTGGCCCATCACCACCATGCCCAGCAGCGATCCGATCATCGCCAGGATCACGGCAACGAGGATCAGGCCCGTGTGATAGAAGCTGTTGAACAGCGCCAGCAGAACGATTCCGATCAGGAACAGCGCCATCAGCGCGGCCTCGATCAGGAACGAGCCGGACTCATTCTGCTCCTCGTCAGCGCCCTTGAATTTGATCGTGACGTCGTTCGGAAACGCCTGCTTGCCGATCCACTCTTTCAGCTTCGCCACCTCCGCGCTCGCCATGATCGGCGTCTTGACACATTCGGTTTTGACCTTGTCGGTGCACTGCACCTTCATGTTCGCGCGGACGTGATAGACGCGGTGGCCGTCGACGCGCTCGATGGAGTTCACCTGCGGGGCCGCGACCACCTTCACGAAGGTGCTGGCTGGCACCATGCCGTTGAGCGTGGGAATGCGCACATTCTCGAGCGCGTGGATGCCGCGCGCGCTTTCGGGATAACGCACGCGGATGTCCACCTGCTGGTCGGAATCGTCGGGCCGGTATTCGCCCACCAGCACGCCGTTGGTCACCAACTGCACGGCGGTGCCGATGGACTGCGCGTTCGCGCCGAAGCGGCTTGCGACGTCGCGGTCGATCTTCAGATCCCACTCGATGCCCGGCAGCGGGCGGGTGTCTTCCACGTCGCGCAGTTCCGGCAGCGTGTCCATATGCTTGCGGATTTCCGCCGTAACGCTTGCCAGCGACGCATAATCGTCGGACGACACGTCGATCATCACATCCTTGCCGGTCGGCGGGCCGTTTTGCGGCGTGCGCACTTCAACATGCACGCCGGGAACATTCGCGGTGCGCTCGCGGATGGTCTGCAGAATATCGCTGCCTTTGCGGCGTTCGCGATAGTCCTTCAACTGCACCGTGATGCGGCCGATATTGTCCACCGGCACGCCGCCCTGATTGTTCGACGACTGGTTGGAACCGCCAGAGGTCGCATAGATCGAGTCGATGCCGTCCACGCCGGCCACGATGTGCTCGACCTTCATCACGATGTCGCGTTTTTCGTTGGCCGAAAGATTGCCGCGCGCCGACACCAGCACATTGGCGAAATCCGGATCGGTATTCACGAAGAACTCGACGCCGTGGTTGAACACGATGAACAGCCCAACCACCACGACGACAATGGCGCCGGCGCCGGCAATCACGCGGCCCGGATAGCGCGTCAGCGTTTCGGCCAGATGGGCATACCCGCCGGTGATGCCGGGAATTTCGCGCCAGTCGCCGGTTTCGGAGGCTTCAATGGCCTTCTCATGCGCTTCGTCGCGCGGCGGCGGTTTGCCGAATACCCCGCCCAGCACAGGCAGGAAGATCAGCGCCACGATCATGGACGATCCCAGCACGATGATGAGCGTGATCGGGAAGAAGCTCATGAACTTGCCGGACACGCCGGGCCAGAGCAGCAACGGCAGGAACGCGCCGATCATCGTCATGGTCGCGCTCACGACCGGCCAGAACATGCGCCATGCCGCTTCCTCGAAGGCGAGCTTGGGCGGATGGCCCTCGGTCATCTTCCGGTCGGCGTATTCCACCACGATGATCGCGCCGTCGACGAGAATGCCGACCGCCAGCAGCATTGCGAACATGATCATGAAGTTGAGGGTGTAACCGATGCCGTTCAGCACCATGAAGCTCATCAGGAACGATGTCGGGATGGCGATGCCGACGAGCAGGCCGGAGCGCAGCCCCAGCGCCGCCACGATGATGATCATCACCAGCACGACGGCAAGGATGATCGAGTCCGACAGCGAGCCGAGCTGATCGCGAATGTCCTTGGACTCGTCGAACATGTAGGTGACATGCACGCCGGACGGCCACGCCTTCGCGGCCTTCTTGATGAGATCCTTCACCGCCTGATTGTTGGCGATGATGTTGGCGCCGATGCGCTTGGTAACATCCAGCGAGATGGTGCGCTGGCCGTTCACCATCGCGTAGGTCGTGGGGTCGTAGAACGTCGGATGAACCTGCGCCACGTCCTTCAGCGTGATGGTCGAGTCCTGGGTGCTGCGGATCGGCAGGTTGAGAACGTCCTGTGCCGTTTCCAGAACGCCGGGCACCTTCACGGCGAAGCTGCCATGTCCAGTGT
>JAFECN010000048.1 GCA_018242145.1 Pseudomonadota bacterium | reverse complement strand
CGCTTTCACGCCGAATTGGGACTGCCAAAAGATCCCCAGTTGCTCGATCGCACGGAAGCGGTCGAGCTTCTCGAAAACGAATTTCCCCGCCTCGGCCTCAGCTATCACCGCAACATCTACGATCCGACGCAGATTATCGTCGACATGCTGGCGGCGATCTCGCGGGCCAAGGACGAAGTCACGGACGCAGTGCGTTACGCCGAGCTGGCGGAAGACATGCGCCGGCGCGCGACGACGCAAGACCAAATCGACGCCGCGCTCAGCGCCGGCGAAGTGGCGCGCGTCTATGCCTCTTACGAAACCTTGAAGCGCCAGGCGCACCGCGTCGATTTCGGCGACCTGGTATCGTTGCCTGTCGAACTTCTGGAGCGCGATGCCGCCATACGTACCCATCTGCAAGCCGCCTACGACCATATTCTCGTCGATGAGTATCAGGACGTGAATCGCAGCAGCGTGCGTCTGTTGAAGGCCTTGCGGCCGGATGGCCGCAATCTCTGGGTCGTCGGCGACGGCAAACAGTCGATTTACCGTTTCCGCGGCGCCTCGTCCTTCAACATGAGCCGCTTCGATACGAGGGATTTTCCGGACGGCACGCGCAAGCGCCTCAAGCAAAACTATCGTTCGGTGGATGAGATCGTAAATTGCTTCTCCGCCTTCGCCGTACAGATGACGGCCGGCGATACCGACAGCGGACTCGAGGCGGAACGCCCGGCCTCAGGCATCAAGCCGCAACTGCGCACCGTGGCGAGCGCCGATCAGCAGATCGTCACCCTCGCCGATACGATCGAAGACATGCAGAAAGCCGGGCACGCCTATCGCGACCAGGCCGTGCTTTGCACCGGAAACGACAAACTCTCGACACTGGGTCAAGCGCTGGAACGGCTGGGTGTGCCGGTGCTGTTTCTCGGCAGCCTGTTCGAGCGTCCGGAGATCAAGGATTTGCTGGCGCTATTGTCCATCCTGATCGATCGCCGGGCGATGGGCGTCGTGCGCACCGCCTGCTGGCCGGACTTCGCCATGAATTTGGCCGATGTGGCCGCAGCTCTGGATCACCTGCGCGGCACGGAGGCGGCGCCGCTGACGTGGCTGAAGGCAGTGGACGATTTCACACCCGTCAGTCCCGATGGCCGCGCAGCACTTGGGCGATTGGCGGCGGCGCTGCAGGGATTCGATCAGGCCGCCGCGCCTTGGTCGGTTTTGGCGGCATTGCTCTTGGACCGGACCCGGATCGCGGCGCGCCTCGCCGAATCCACCGATCTGGCAGACCGCACGCGGAGCATCGCGATCTGGCAGTTCATGAACTTCGTGCGTGTGCAACCTGCTGCCGCGGGACTTCCGATCACCCGGTTGCTCAATCGTGTGCGCCGGCTGGTGCGTCTTGGTGATGAGCGTGATCTGCGTCAGCTGCCGGCCGCCGCGCAAAGTCTGGACGCTGTGCGCCTGATGACGATCCATGGCGCAAAGGGTTTGGAATTTTCGGTCGTTCACGTTCCAGGCTTGAATTCCGACACGATCCCACGGACGGCGCCGGCCCCGCCTTATCCGCCGCCCGACGGCATGATCGAAGGCGCAGAGGGTGGTGCGCTCGAATTCTATCGCGCCGGCCAAACCGAAGAGCAGCAATGTCTCTTCTATGTGGCGCTGTCGCGGGCGCGCGACCGGCTCTTTTTCTACGCGCCCACCCAGAAATCCAATGGCCACAAGCGGCCCGTGTCACCGTTTCTGGATCGCCTAGGCGCGACCATCGACCGGCAAAGTTGCACGCCGCTGCGCGCACTCCCGGCGACGGGGAGCGAACAACCCATCGTTCTGCATATCGACGGGGGCATGCGGTTCAGCGCCTATCAGATCGGTCTTTATGAAAGCTGCCCGCGGCGGTTCTTTTATACGCACGTTCTCCAGGTCGGCGGACGCCGCACTGTCACGGCCTTCATGCAGCTACATGACGCGGTGCGCACCGTGGTCAACACCGTCATCGCCGAGACTGGTGTCATCACGGCGGAGACGCTGAGCCAACACCTGTCTGACGCGCTCGCGCGCGAAGGGCTTGCAGATCACGGCTATCGCGCCGACTTCCATGCGCTTGCCACCACCATGGTGCAGTTCTTCATGACCAGCCGCGCAGGCCAGACTCCGCAGCCCATCGTCGCCGTGACCTTGGTCTTCGGCGCGGAAGAGATTGTTGTGCGTCCCGACGATGTCCTGTTGCGCCCGGATGGACGGCGCAGCTTCCGCAGGGTGCAGACCGGCCATCTGCGTTCCTACGAAACCAAGGATGTCGGCGCGGCAGCCTTCGTTCTGGCCGCGCGCCAAGCCTTTCCCGACGCCGTAGTCGAGCTGGTGCATCTCTCCGACGCCGAGATTCATCCCCTCGATCCGGCCGCCAAGGATTTGCAGAAACAACGGGACAAGCTGGACGGGTTCTTGGCAGATATCCGGGCCGGCGCTTTTCCGGCCAAACCGTCCATCCGAACCTGTCCCGGATGTCCGGCCTTCTTTATCTGCGGTCCCACGCCCGCCGGCCCCCTGCCAAAAAAATTCGTCTGACCCTTACCGGTCGGGTCGGGCCCCACCGATTGAGACTTTGGAGCCGGGGCACTGCTGCCCCGCCAACAAAGGATCTCACGAATGTCT
>JAFECN010000047.1 GCA_018242145.1 Pseudomonadota bacterium | reverse complement strand
CCGGCTTCAGATACATCGTGCTGTTGTCGTAATCGAAGGTCGCGGCGTAACGCTTCAGCACGCCGCCGCCGACATTGCTGGGGAACGATTCCACCGATCCCGCGCCGCCCTTGTCGGTGGACACCATCGTCAGCGGGTGATCGATGGTCACATCGCCAAGCTTCAGCGTGCCGCCCTTGAACACGATGCTGTGCGTCGGGCCGCCGACGCCCCAGCCGGTCTGCGCTTCGATGGTCTTGGTGCCGGGTTTGGGGAAGCCGTTCTTCGCGGCCCAGGCCTTGTTGAGCAGCAACGCCATGCGCGAGCCGGTGTCGATGCCGAAGCGGCCCGGAAGGCCGTCATAGCTGCCCAAGATTTCCGGGAACTGGTGATAGAGGCGCATCGGTACCGGCATGCCCGCGGTCCTGGGATCGAAATATTTCTTGTCGATGAAGGTGATCGTGTGATTGCCGTAATCGAAGCGCGTGATGAAGCGGGCGAAGAATTCGTAGCCGACCATGCCCCGTTCGTTCGCGCCTTCGGTGCCCGGCGGACTGAAGTCCAGCACCGACGCCGGTTGGTTGGTGATGGTGGCGGCGCCGACCGAAAGCGTTTTCACGGTCGCTTCGCCGCTGGTGACGATGTTGTCGCCGCCGCCGGTGGAAGAGACATTGCCTTTCACATCGATGCCGAGGGTCTTCGCCGTTTTCGGCGTCAGGATGGTGTGGCCGCCAGTGTCGAAGATGAAGGTCATTGGCCGGGAGCCGTTGACGCTGACATCGGCATAGATGTGGTTGTTCCAGAGGTGGAAGGGCACGGTGGCTTCATGCGCGCCGCCCGCGATGGAGAAATCGTGCAGGTCTTCCGCCGGGCGCTGATAGGCGCTGAGCGGCAGCGCCGCGGAGAATTTCGCGGACGTCAGTGTGAAGGTCTGAAGATTGTGGCTGCCGTCATCGACCACCTGCTTCTTCGCGATCATCGCGCCATCCACCGGCGCATACTCGGAGAACGTCTGCGTAATCGTCTGCGTCGATTGGTTTTCGATGATGCGATAGAGCAGATGTGTCTTTGTATCGAACCAGGCTTCGAACGCCGTGCCGCCTTTGGGCGTGACCGTGAGCACGTCATAGCTGTTGCCGCCATCGGTCTTTTGCCCCGCATAGGCGATCGCCGCGCCGCCATGATCGGGGCGCCACCACAGATTCTGATCTTGATAGGCTTCGGAGATCGCATTGGGGATCACGTCGCCGCCCGCCTGATCGGTGACGGTGCCGGACGGCTCCTTCTCCCATGCCTTCGTGCCGTCCCAGCCGGAGGAGCCTGCCTGCGGCGGAATATCGTAGCTGTCCACGAACGCGCCGCGCTGCAGATCCTGCAGCGACGATGTCGTGCCGGTGAGGCCCTGACCGGAATAGGAAGATTCGACGTTCAGGGTGATTTTGCCGTCCCACGTTCCCATCGCGGCTTTGTTGGCGGCGAGAATGTCGTCGGCGCTTGGCGCGGCCAAAGCCAGCGTGGAATAAGAGACGGTGGCCAGCGCCGTGACGGCGAGGGCGGCAAAGGTGGTACGCATGGCTCCTCCGGATGGGTTGGACCTGAAGTGAGGAAGGATAGCTAGGGGATCAATATGCGGCTGTTGCATGGCTGTCATGTAGCATGTTTTCTCGCGGTTCTGCTGGGCGCGCGTGTTGCCGATGCCGCGCCGCAGCGCATCGTCTCCACCTTTCTGTGCACCGATGAATATGTGTACCGGCTGGTGCCGCGGGAAAGGATCGCGGCGCTGTCTTATCTGAGCGCGGACAAGCATCCGGTGGTCTCCACCATCGTGGACAAGGTGAAGGGCATTCGTCTCACGCGCGGTTCGGCGGAGGAGGTTCTGGCGCTGCATCCCGACATGGTGGTGATGTATCAGGGCACGAACCCGCGGCTGCGCGCGCATCTGATCGAGACGCACACGCCCTTCGTGGAAACCAAATGGGCCAACTCGATTGCCGACATCCGCGACGTGACGCGCCAGTTGGGCGCGGCGCTGGGCGCGAAGGATCGTGCCGAAGCGATGATCCGCGACATGGATGCGAAGCTGGCGCGCGCCGCGAAGCTGGCGCCGCATCCGCCGGTGGCGACGCTGATCTATGAGCCGAACGGCTATGCGAATTCCGGCGGCGTGTCGGATGATATTCTGCGGATGATCGGCCTGCGCGACGTGGCGCCGCAATTGAAGCAGACGCGGCAGGGCCGCGTGCCGGTGGAAACGCTGGTCGCCCATCCGCCGCAGCTTCTCATATTGAACGGGGAGCGCGAGGCGACGCCGACGCGCGCCGATCTGGTGCTGAAGAATCCTGCCCTGCGCGCGTTGCCGAAATCGACGCTGGTGGCGAACGCCTCGCTGACGCCGCTTCTGTGCCCCGGCCCGTGGAGCGCGGATGTGGCGCTGCCGCTGGTGGAATGGGGGCGAAAGGCGCGTTCAAAAAACTAATCGTCATCGCCCGCTTCATGCGGGCGACCCAATTTTTTGGTCTTACCGAAAATGGGTCACCCGGATCGCTCGCGAGAAGGCGAGCGACCGGGTGATGACAATGTTGATTTGTTGATCGAAAGCCCTGCCGAGGGTAGGTTAGGGCGACGCATCGGTGTAGGGAACGCGGGACCGATCCGCGGCTGCCCCCGCAACTGTAGGCGGCGATGTCTCTCCTTTGGGCCACTGGAAACGGGAAGGCTGGAGAGGCGCCAGAGCCGCGAGCCAGGAAACCTGCCGGCGCGTGTCGTCCATCTTCTGCCGGGCGGGCGGAGGACAAGCGGATCGATCCGCCTGTGGCGACGCGAGATGCGGAGCTGCGACTTTGGGCGAGACACTTTCTTTTCAGATTCAAAAAGAACCTCCCTCTCCCCCTTCAGGGGGAGAGGGTCGGGGTGAGGGG
>JAFECN010000046.1 GCA_018242145.1 Pseudomonadota bacterium | reverse complement strand
GAGCGGCGGAAACAGCAGATCCAGCGCCGCGCGACCCATGCGGCGAGATAGCGGCGCGAGCGTGTCGAATATCGCCGTCATGTCGGCTAGTTTAGGTCCGTCATAGCGAGATTGTGAAGCGTGAGTGAAGTTCCCCGCATATTCGACCGAAAGGCGCGCGCGCAGCGCCTGAACCGCGCCGCGCGCCGCAGCGGCGGCAGCTTCCTGATTGAGGAAGCGGCGAACGGCGTGGCGGATCGTGCCGGCGCGGCAAACCGGCGCTTCCACAACGCGCTCGACATCGGCAGCGCCGGCATCGCGTTCGAGATTGTGCGGCCGGTGGCGGACCGCTGGACACGCGCGACCTTCTCCGAAAACGATGTTCTGGAACCGCCCGGACAACAGTTCGACCTCGCCGTGAGCGTGCTTGCGCTGCATGCGGTCAACGATTTGCCCGGCGCGCTGATCCAAATCCGCCGCGCGTTGAAGCCGGACGGCTTGTTCGTCGCCGCGCTCCTCGCCGGCGACACGCTGAAGGAATTGCGCGAGAGTTTCGCGGCGGGCGAAGAAACCATATCCGGCGGCGTCAGTCCGCGCGTCGCCCCGTTCGCCGATGTGCGCGATCTGGGCGGATTGCTGCAACGCGCGGGATTCAATCTGCCGGTGGCGGATACCGAACGCACCACGGTGCGCTATCGCCAATTCGAGACACTGGTGAACGATCTGCGCGCGGCGGGCGAAACCAACGCCCTTGTGCAACGCGCGCGCAAGCCGCTGCGGCGCGACGTGCTGGCGGCAAGCCTCGCCCACTACAAATCGTTTCACGCGGAGGAGGATGGACGCCTGCGCGCGACGTTCGACATCGTCTATCTCACCGGATGGACGCCGCACGAAAGCCAGCAAAAGCCGCTGCGGCCCGGCTCTGCGAAAACGCGGCTGGCGGATGCGCTGGGCGTGACCGAACAGAAAGCGGGAGACACGGCTCCGGTGAAGCGCGACTAGGGCGTCTTTGCCGCCGTCGCGCTGGCGAGCTTGTTGAAAAAGGCGTCTTTCACGTTCTGGCCGAGGGTGTTCACCGCGGCGACGATCACCACGGCGATACCGGCGGCGATCATGGCGTATTCGATGGCGGTCGCGCCGTTTTCATCGGCCAAGAACCGCTTCACAGCAGATCGCGCAGCATGGGGATGAGCGGCAGGTCGGCTTCCGGCATGGGATATTGCGTCAGGTCGCGCGGCTTCGCCCATTTCAGCGCGGCATGCTCCAGCGGCTGTACGATGCCCTCCCAGCGGCGGCACACATAGAGCGGCATCAGCAGGTGAAAGTCGGAATAGCTGTGCGAGGCGAAGGTGAACGGCGCCAGGCACGGCTCGCGCACCGCGATGCCGAGTTCTTCCTTCAGTTCGCGGATGAGGCAATCCTCCGGCCGCTCGCCGGGCTCCAACTTTCCGCCTGGAAATTCCCATAGCCCCGCCATCGCCTTCCCCGGCGGGCGCTGCGCGATCAGCACGCGGCCGTCCGGATCGATCAATGCGCACGCCACGACCAGCGTCAGACGGCGCGCAGTGTCGGTCATGGTGCGGGATCTCCGATTAAGAGCGGATTAAGAAATGGAGCGGTTTTACCCCAATCCCGCGCGCGGCCCAATGCGGCGCGGGTGCTGTGTCCAAATGAAACGGAATTGCGCGTCAGCTCCGGTAGGAGCCGTTGATGTCGATATAGCCGTGCGTGAGATCGCAGGTCCAAACCCGCGCGCGGCCTTTTCCGATTCCGAGATCGACGGCGATGTGCACTTCGCGGCCCGACACCGCTTTGGTCGCGGCGGCTTCGTTGTATTTCGCCGCGCGTTCGCCCTTCTCGGCCACGACCTGCTCGCCGAAGGAAATCTTGAGCCTGTCGCGGTCCGCTTTCTCGCCGGACTTGCCAACCGCCATGACGACGCGGCCCCAATTGGCGTCGGACCCGGCGATCGCCGTCTTCACCAGCGGCGAATTGGCAACGGACATGCCGATCCTGTGCGCGGCGATATCGTTCTCCGCGCCGTCCACGTCGATGCGGATGAGTTTTTGCGCGCCCTCGCCGTCCTTCACCACCTGCAGCGCCAGATCGAGCAGCACGGCATCGAGCTTCGCCCTGAAGTCGGTGAGCTTCTTGTCGCTTGCCTTGGCGATGGCCGCATGTTGCGCGCCCTTGCCGGTGGCGAAGAGGATCAGCGTGTCGCTGGTGGAGGTGTCGCTGTCCACCGTGATGGCGTTGAACGAGGGCTTCACGCCCGCGCTCAACAATTCCTGCAGCACAGGCGCCGGAAGATTTGCGTCGGTGAACACGAAGGCGAGCATCGTCGCCATGTCCGGCGCGATCATGCCTGAGCCCTTGGCGATGCCGTTGATGGTCACGCGCTTGCCGTCGATGTTGGCTTGCGCCGTCGCCATCTTGGGATAGGTGTCGGTGGTCATGATGGCTTCGGCGGCGGCGCGCCACGCGCTCGCGGAGCCTTCCTCGGCCAGCTTTCCCAAAATTTTCGTAATGCGCTCGGCCGGCAGCGGCTCGCCGATCACGCCGGTGGAGGCCAGCATCACCTCGCCCGCCTTGCAGCCCAGTGTCGCAGCCGCCGAGCGGGCGACGGCCTGCGCGCCTTCCATGCCCGCCTTGCCGGTGAAGGCATTGGCATTGCCGCTGTTCACTACCAGCGCCCGCGCCGTACCGGATTTCAGATTCGCACGGCACCATTCCACCGGGGCCGAAGAGGTTTTGGACTTGGTGAACACGCCCGCGGCCTGCGTGCCGGTCGCCAGCGTGACCAAAAGGACATCCGTGCGGTCCTTGTAGCGGACGCCTGCTTCGCCCGTGGCGAGCCGGACGCCCGCCAGGGGCGGCAAATTGGGATATTTCGCGGGCGCGAGAGGAGAAACCACAGGCCCGGGCTTCGAACCGGACTTGGGAACCGGCTTGCCCTTTTGCTGTTCTGACGATGCCCGTGCTTTGACCATGGCG
>JAFECN010000045.1 GCA_018242145.1 Pseudomonadota bacterium | reverse complement strand
GCCCAGCGGCGGGGCTTCAAGGAAGTGGACCTGATCTTCGGTGCTTTCGCCGCCGAGGCGCTGCCGACGATGGACAATGCCGCGCTGGACGAATTCGAGGCGCTGCTGGCCGCGCCGGACCAGCACGTTTTCGCCTGGCTGCAGGGCCAGACGCCGGTGCCGCCGGAATATGACAACGCGACATTCGCCGGGCTGAAGGCCGTCTGTAACCGCAAGAATCCCACATGGACCGTCTGACCTATATCGCCCGCGAGCGAGGCCGCCTTTCGGTGAGCGGCGCGCCGGGCGGATACGATGCCTATCTGGCGGCGGAAGCGGCGGCGCGGCGCAAGGGGCTTGTGCTGTTCGTTGCCGCTGACGACGCCCATGCGGTGGCGGCGGCCGATGCGATGCGGTTCTTCGCGAAGGATGTGGCGGTGCTGCCGTTCCCGGCATGGGACTGCCTGCCCTATGACCGCACCTCGCCCAAATCCGACATCGAGAGTGAGAGGCTGGCGACGCTCGCGGCGTTGGCCCGGCGCGACAGGGACGGCACGCCGGCCATTGTCGTCACCACGGTCAACGCGCTGTTGCAGCGTGTGCCGCCGAGGAGCGAGATCGTCAAGGCGAGTTTCTTTGCGCGCGTCGGCAACGATGTGGAGCACGAGGTCCTCACTGCGTTCCTCGTCAAGAACGGCTATGTGAAGGCGAGCACGGTGCGCGAGCCGGGGGATTTCGCGCTGCGCGGCGGCATCGTCGATCTGTGGCCGCCGGGATCGGAGCAGCCGCTGCGGCTCGACTTCTTCGGCGCGACGCTGGATGCCATCCGCACCTTCGATGCGGAGACGCAGCTTTCCACCGACCAGATCCGCGAGATCGAATTGTTGCCCGCCAGCGAAGCGCCGCTGGATGCGGAAAGCATCAGCCGCTTCCGCTCCGGCTATGTCGCCAGCTTCGGGCCCGCCACCAGCGACGATCATCTTTATGAAAGCGTCAGCAGCGGGCGGAAGATGCAGGGCATGGAGCATTGGCTGCCGCTGTTCCACGACCATCTCGACACGCTGTTCGATTACGCGCCGGATGCGCTTGTGATGCTGTCGCACCAGACGGAAGAGGCGAAGACGGCGCGGCTTGAACTGGTGAAGGACTATTATGAAACCCGCCGCCAGTTTTTGCGCGATGCCCGCGAGAACGAGGCGAAGGTTTCCGCGCCGCCCTACAAACCGCTGCCGCCGGAAAAACTCTATCTGACGGATGGCGAATGGAAGGCCGCGCTGGGCAACAGAGATGTGCGCGAGCTTTCGCCCTTTCAAGCCCCCGAGTCGATGCGCGCCGTGGATGCCGGCGGCAAGCAGGGCCGCGACTTCGCGCCGGAGCGGGCGCAGGGCAAGGTCAACGTCTTCCAGATCGCGGCCGATCATATCGGCGATCTTCTTAAGGCGAAGAAGCGGGTCATTGTTGCGACGTGGAGCAATGGCTCGGCGGAACGTATCGGCGGGCTTTTGTCCGATCACGGCATCGATGCCATTCGCCAGATCGACGGCTGGGACGATGCCGCGAAGCTGCATGGCGATGCGGTGGGCGTGGCCGTGCTGGGATTGGAGCACGGCTTCGAGGCCGGCGACTTTGCCATCGTGTCCGAGCAGGACATTCTGGGCGACCGCATGGTGCATGCGCGCGGTCGGCAGAAGCGGGCGCAGAACTTTTTGCAGGAAGCCTCGTCTCTCGCGCCGGGCGATCTTGTCACCCATATCGAGCATGGCGTGGGCCGCTTCACCGGGCTTCAGACCATCGACGTGATCGGCGCGCCGCATGACTGCCTGGAATTGCACTATGACGGCGGCAAGCTGTTCCTGCCGGTGGAGAACATCGAGCTTCTGACGCGCTATGGCTCGGACGAAGGCGCGCAGCTTGATCGCCTCGGCGGCGCGGGCTGGCAATCGCGCAAGGCGAAGATGAAGCAGCGCGTGCGCGAGATTGCGGGCGAACTCATCCGCATTGCCGCGGCGCGCGAGCTGAAGCAGTTGCCATCCACCGAGCCGCCATCCGGACTCTATGACGAGTTCTGCGCGCGCTTCCCCTATCAGGAGACGGAGGATCAGGAGAAAGCCATCGCCGACGCCATCGAGGACCTGGCGAAGGGACGGCCGATGGATCGCCTCGTCTGCGGCGATGTCGGCTTCGGCAAGACGGAAGTGGCGTTGCGCGCGGCCTTCGTGGCCGCGATGAGCGGCGTGCAGGTGGCGGTGGTGGTGCCGACCACGCTGCTGGCCCGCCAGCACTACAAGAACTTCGCGACGCGGTTTCAGGGCTTTCCGCTCACCGTGCGCCAGCTTTCGCGCTTTGTGGATGCCAAGGAGGCGCGCGAGACGAAAGCCGGGCTGGCCAATGGCGATGTGAACATCGTTGTCGGCACCCATGCGCTGCTGGCGAAGGGGATCGAATTCAGCAATCTCGGTCTGCTCATCGTGGACGAGGAGCAGCACTTCGGCGTTTCGCATAAAGAGCGGCTGAAGTCGCTCAAGGCGGACATGCATGTGCTGACGCTGACCGCCACGCCGATCCCGCGCACCTTGCAACTGGCGCTGTCCGGCGTGCGCGATCTGTCGCTCATCACCACGCCGCCGATCGACCGCCTCGCGGTGCGCACCTTCGTGACGCCGTTCGATCCGCTGGTCATTCGCGAGGCGCTGCTGCGCGAGCATTATCGCGGCGGGCAGAGCTTCTATGTCTGCCCGCGCATCGCCGATCTGCGCGAGGCGGAGGAATTCCTGAAAGCCACGGTGCCGGAGGTGAAGAGCGCGGTGGCGCATGGGCAGATGTCGCCGTCCACCCTCGAAGACGTGATGACGGCGTTCTACGAAGGCAAGATCGATGTGCTGATCTCCACCAACATCGTGGAATCCGGCCTCGACATTCCGACGGCGAACACGCTGGTCGTGCATCGCGCCGACATGTTCGGGCTGTCGCAGCTTTATCAGCTTCGCGGGCGTATCGGCCGCTCCAAGCAGCGCGCCTATGCCTATCTCACCACGCCGGCGGACCGGAAGCTGACCGAGACGGCGGACCGCCGGCTTCAGGTCCTGCAATCGCTCGACCAGTTGGGCGCAGGGTTCAGCGTGGCGAGCCACGACATGGACATCCGCGGCGCGGGCAACCTGCTCGGCGAAGAACAATCCGGCCATGTCCGCGAGGTGGGCATCGAGCTTTATCAGGAGATGCTCGAAGAGGCTGTCTCGCAGCTTCGCAGCGGCGGCGGCGGGGAAGAGATTGCCGATCAATGGTCGCCGACGATCAATATCGGCGCAGCGGTTCTCATTCCCGAAAGCTATGTCTCCGATCTCAATGTGCGCATGGCGCTGTATCGGCGTCTTTCCACGCTGGAGGACAAGACGGAGATCGAGCGCTTCGCGGCGGAGTTGATCGACCGCTTCGGTCCGCTGCCGGACGAGGTGAAGCATCTGCTGGAGATCGTCGCGATCAAGCGGCTGTGCCGCGTGGCGCTGGTGGAGAAGATCGAGGCCGGGCCGAAGGGCGCGACGCTCACCTTCCGCGGCGGGCAATTCCCGAACCCGGCAGGACTGGTGCGGCTCATCAGCGAGCATCAGTCCACCATGAAGGTGCGGCCCGACCACAAGGTCGTCATCAGCCGCGACTGGCCGAACGCGGAGCAACGGCTGAAAGGCGCGCAGAACCTGCTCGGACAACTCGCGAAGCTGGCGCAGGCGGCTTAATCGGCGGCGTGATACGTCACGCGGTGGCGGATGGACGGCAACGCCGCCGACCGTTCCGCCAGCAATGCCAGCGCGGCTTTCACCGCTTGCAGCAGCATCCGGGCTTTGGCGCGTCTGCGCTTGGCTGCCGCCGTATGGTAGCCATGCTTCAAGGCGTTGCGGTTTCCCTTCGGCGCGCCGCCACGGCTGGTAGTTGAATTGCGAATTCGAGGGGGTACCGCCCCCACCCCCGCCGCGTTCACGGCGTGGCGCCATTCGAAACAGTGACGTGCTGATGAAATTCGCTGCCGCGGATGCGCTTGATCGCGCTGGCGGCAGCGGCCGATGCCTGGATCAGCCGCGTGGCGATCTTCAGCGCGTCGAAGCGGTGGTTCAGATAATAGTTCTCCGTATCCCGGCTGACCTCGAAACAGCGCGCCGCCGCGTCGTTGCAGGCATCGATCTGGCGGGCCAGCAGGGCGGCGATATCGGCGAGGCCGGACTCGGCGGGCAAATCGGGGGAAATGTGAGGCGTTTCGGACATTTAGACAATTTTCTCCATCTTGGGACTATAGAGAAATAGAACATAAGAAGAACGAATGCAAGCCCGTCCGGTTAAAAATTCGAGAGAAAGGCGTTTTCCGGGCCCGGCGCCATGGCGCGGGCGGGCGCCGGGCGATTGCATGGGCGGGGCGATTGCTGCGCGATTCTGGGGGGCGGGGCATGGCGGGCGAAAGCGCATCGCGCGGGTGGATCGGCATTGTGACGGCGCGGCCCTATCTGCTGGCCGCCATCGCGTTCGGCGTGGTTCTCTATTTTCTGTCGGGTCCCTGGTTCGTGCGCGAGATCACGCGCGCGCTGATTGGCTGGGACGGCGGCGTCGTTCTCTTTCTCTGCCTGATGTTCTTTCTCTTCATGCGCGACCAGGACACGGACGACATGAAGCGCCGCGCCATCACGCATGACGAGGGCGGCGATCTCATTCTGATCATCGCGGTTCTGGCGGCAGTGGCGAGCGTGGGCGCGCTGATCGCGGAGCTGTCGGTGGCGAAGGATCATCCCGGTGGCGGCTTCCGCCTCGCGCTGGCGGCGGCGACTGTCGTGCTGTCGTGGCTGTTCGTGCAGATCGTGTTCGCGGCGCATTACGCGCATGTCTATTACCTCGCCGAAGCGAATGGCGAACCGAAGGGCGGGCTGGAATTCGGCGCAGCGGGCGAGCCCGACTATTGGGACTTCGTGCATTTCGCCGTGGTGCTGGGCACCGCTTCGCAGACGGCGGACATCATCTTCACGTCGAAGGCGATGCGCCGCATCGGCACGGTGCACACGATCGTGGCGTTTGCCTTCAACACCGCGATTCTGGCGACGATGATCAATCTGGCGGCGAATTTCATCTGAGCCGAAGCGCACGCGCGGGTTGAACCGGCTGCGGCTTTGTGCGTTTTCTTTCGCCAGGCGCAGCGAAAGGGCGGCACATGCACGGGTTCGGCACGCTTTCTTCTTTTGACGGGCAGATGGTGGTGCGGCTTCTGGTGGCCGCGGTGCTGGGCAGCGTCATCGGCGCGGACCGCGAGCGGCTGAGCTGGGCGCCGGGCTTGCGCACGCACATGCTGGTCTGCGTGGGCGCGTGTCTTCTGATGATCGTGTCGGCGTTCGGCTTTGCGGACATTCTGGGCACGCCGCATGTGATCCTCGATCCGTCGCGCATCGCGGCGCAGGTGGTGTCCGGCATCGGCTTCCTCGGCGCCGGTTCGATCCTGCTGCGCGGGGAGATCGTGCGCGGGCTGACGACGGCCGCGAGCCTTTGGGCGGTGGCGGCCATCGGCCTTGCGGTGGGCTCCGGGCTTTATGTGGAGAGCGTGGCGGCGACGGCGCTGATCCTCGTCATCTTGGCGGGCATCAAGCCGCTGGAAGAACGCATGCAGCAGCGCCACAAGACGCATGAATTCACGATCGAGGCGGACCATGGCGCGCTGTCCATCGGCGCGCTGGAAAGCGCGTTGGGCTACAGCGCGCGGCGCATCGTGAAATACATCGCCCGTGCTGGCGACCGCGAAGGCGTCGAGACCATCACGATCACGCTCAAAGGGCTGGCGCCGCGCGACCTGGACGAGATCGAGCGGGCGCTTTCGCAGATCGAGGGCGTGAAGCGCGTGGAACGGCCGGGGTGAGGGCGAATATCACCTCCCCCTTGTGGGGAGGTCGAAAAAGCAAAGCTTTTTCGGGTGGGGGATTTGTGCCCAGTCGCCCCCCACCCGAAAAATTCTTCGCGTCCGTTCGCTATCGCTCTCGGACCTCAGAATTTTATCGGCCTCCCCACAAGGGGGAGGCGATGATTTGGAGCTGCGGCTTCTGCTTTGCGGTCGGCAGCGAGGCGTCGAGAACCTTCACCATTGTGGTCAGCTTGTAATGTCCGGTGTTTTACCGTACATTTTGGGACGCCATGGCCAAGACATCCACCCGTTCCGCGCGGATCGAAGCGCGCATTTCGCCGGAAGCCCTTTCCATCGTGCGCCGGGCCGCGGAGATCCAGGGCCGCAGCATCAGCGACTTCGTGGTTGCCGCGGCGCAGGACGCGGCGGAGCGGACAGTCTGGCAGACAGAGATCATCCGGCTTTCCGTGAAGCATCAGGAACAATTCTATGGGGCGCTTCGCAATCCGAAGCCGCCAAATGCCGCGCTCAAGCGTGCCTTTGCGAAGCACCGCAAGCTCATCCGCGAAAGCAAATGAATTATCGCATTGCTCCTCCGGGCAATGAGAAGCGAGCCGATTTTTCCAGTGGCTCGCCCGCGCTCGACCGGTATTTCCGCGAACAGGTCGGGCAGGATATACGCAGGCGCGTTACGTCCTGCTTTGTTGCGTTGGACGATGCCGGAACAATTGCCGGGTTCTACACGCTGGCAATGACCTCCATTTCACCCGAAGCGCTTCCAGACGAACACCGCCGGAAACTTCCCCGCTATCCGACCGTGCCCGCGGCGCTGATGGGGCGGCTCGCGGTGGATCGTTCGCATCAAGGCGAAGGGCTTGGAGGCGCACTCGTCGCCGATGCGTTGATGCGCGCCATTCGCTCGGATCTTGCTGCCTATGCGCTTCTCGTCGATGCGAAAGACGAAACGGCCGTTCGTTTTTACGAGCGGCTCGGCTTCGAGCGTCTCGTCGGCACGTTGCGGCTTTTCCACACCTTGGCGGCACTTGGGTAGCGGCCGGCGCTGGTCAACGAAATGGAAGTCGCCTCCCCACGAGGGGGAGGCGATATATCAGAACAGCGGCTTCTGCTGGGCTGTCGGCAGCGACACGTCGAGGATCTTCGCCACGGTCGGGGCGATGCGGCGCATGTCGATTTCGCCGAGGTCGCCTTTCTTCGGGATGCCGGGGCCGTCGATGAAGAAGGAGGCGCGCATTTCCGGGTGGGTGGGGAAATAGCCGTGCGTGCCCTTGATGCTGCCCGCCGTCACCATCGCGCTGACGAGCTGGCGGCCGCCTTCATAGCCGATCTTGAAATCCACCCAGAACGACGCCTTGGGATCGCCGCCCATCTTCGCGATCTTGTCCGCGTCGATCACCTGGGCGATGCCGTTGGCGGGGTCGGCGGCGAGCTTGTGCAGCAGGTCGGCAACCTGCTTCTTCACCGCCGCGTCGTTCGGGTCCTTTAGCACCACGGCGGCGGACCCGCCCGCGTCCCACGGCTCGGCCTTCCAGTCGGCGATCTTGTGCGTCTCGGGATCGAGTGTGACGAGGCCCGCCTGGATGAACGGCACCATCAGGTTGACGTCATGCTCGACGGCGGCGAAGCCGTGATCGGACACGACCACAACGACAAGGTTCGGCTCGACTTTGCGCGCGGCGGCGACGAGATCGCCGATGGCGCCGTCCACCGTTTCGATGGCCTTGTGCGCTTCCGGCGTGCCGGGGCCGTATTCGTGCTGGTTGCCGTCCACGCTGACCAGATGCAGCGTCATGAACTCCGGCTTCTCTGTTTCGATGAGGGCCGCGGCGAATTTGGTGCGCGCCACATCGGAGGCGGGCGTTTCCGCGAACAGCGACGCCATCGGCATGCCGACGGTCTTCTCCAGTTTCTCGGGCAGCCCGCGCGTGGCCAGCGCATGCAGCAGCTTCAGGTCGTCCGGCTGGAAGGCGCGCCAATATTCGGGAAGGTTGTAGTCGATGGACGGATTGTCCACCGTGACGGGCCAGTCGATCGAGGCGGTGGTCTGGTGGTTCGCATGCACCGCGTCCCACAGCGTGGGGACCTTGATGTCCACCGAATACCAGTACCAGCCGCCGTAATTCTTGTTGAGCGGATCGAAGGTTTCGTTGTTGCCGATGCCGTGTTTGTCGGGCCACACGCCGGTGACGAGCGTGGTGTGGTCGGGATAGGTGACGGTGGGCAGCACATTTTTGACGCCGGTGGCATAGGCGCCGTCCGCCATGAAGGCGCGCAGGTTGGGCACGTT
>JAFECN010000044.1 GCA_018242145.1 Pseudomonadota bacterium | reverse complement strand
GGGCTGATCGACTTCTATTTCGCCTGCAACGATGCGCTCGCCTATGACATCGCGGTGATGCTGAACGCCTGGTGCTTCGAGCAGGACGGCGCGTTCAACATCACGAAAGGGAAAGGTCTCTTGTCCGCCTATCGCCAGCACCGGGATTTGACCCAGGCTGAAATCGCGGCACTGCCTATTCTCGCGCGCGGCGCGGCGCTACGCTTTCTTTTGACACGACTTTATGACTGGCTGAACCCCGACCCCACAGCCCTGGTGCGCCCCAAGGACCCGCGCGATTACGTCAAGCGCCTTCGCTTCCATCGCAATGTGCGAAGCGCGTCGGAGTACGGGCTGTGACGCAGCCAAAGGTCGATATTTTTACGGATGGAGCCTGCTCGGGAAATCCGGGGCCCGGCGGCTGGGGCGCCATCTTGCGTTATGGCAAGCACGAGAAGGAAATTTCCGGCGGCGAAGCGGGCACGACGAACAACCGCATGGAGATCATGGCGGCTATCGAAGCGCTTAGATCGCTCACCAAGGCATCCGATGTCACGATTCATACCGACTCCCGCTATCTCATGGATGGCGCGACCAAATGGCTGGAACGCTGGAAGTCGAATGGCTGGCGAACGGCCGACAAGAAGCCGGTGAAGAACGACGATCTGTGGCGCGCCCTTGAAGATGCCGCAGCGCCACATCGGGTGGCATGGCGCTGGGTCAAGGGGCATTCGGATCATGTGGAGAATGGCCGCGCGGACGCCCTCGCCCGCGCGGCCATCGAGACAGTCCGCTAAATCTGCTTCAGTATGTGCTCGGCGCTGGACACGCTGAACGCGCCGGGCTCTTCCACATTGAGTTGCTTCACCACGCCATTGTCCACCAGCATCGAGAAGCGCTGGCTGCGCTTGCCCATGCCGAACTTCGTGCCGTCCATTTCGAGGCCGATGGCGCGCGTGAAATCGCCGTTGCCGTCGGCAAGCATTTCGACCTTGCCGTCAGCTTTCTGGTCTTTCGCCCATGCGCCCATGACAAATGCGTCATTCACGGACATGCAGGCGATCGTATCCACGCCCTTGGCCTTGATCTCGTCCGCGTGGGTGACGAAACCGGGAACATGCTTTGCCGAGCAGGTCGGTGTGAAAGCGCCGGGAAGCGCGAAGAAAACAACCTTTTTGCCGCTGAAGATTTCATCGGTGCTCACCGGTGTCGGCTTGCCGTCTTTCATCTCCATGAACGTCGCCGATGGAACCTTGTCGCCTACCTTGATGGTCATCACGCCACTCCTTTGAATTGCAACTTTTACAGCTTTAGCCCAGCAAGGGCGGGGCGGAAAGGGTGTGCCGCAACGCCCTCATCGTGCTAAACCCACAGCATGACAAAGGGAAATTACGCGATCGAAGGCGCGAACTTTCTGGAAGGAAAATTGCTTATCGCCTTGCCGGGGATGTCCGATCCTCGGTTCGAGAAGAGCGTGATCTTCATGTGTGCGCACTCCCAGGAGGGCGCCATGGGGTTGATCGTGAACAAACCGATCGAGGGGTTGGGATTTCAGGATTTGGCGAAAAATCTCGACATTCCCGTGAAGCGCGATGCTCCGGACGGTCCGGTCCTGTTCGGCGGCCCGGTGGAAACAGGCCGGGGATTTGTGCTGCACAGCGGCGAGTACAAATCCGATGACGGCACCATGCCCGTCACGAGCGAAATTTCGCTGACGGCCACGCTCGATATCCTGCGGGCCATGGCCGAAGGTCACGGCCCCGAAAAATCGGCGTTTGCTTTGGGATATGCCGGCTGGGGACCGGGCCAGATCGAAGACGAGATCCGCTTGAATGGCTGGGTCCATTGCGACGCCGACCCGACCATCATCTTCGAGACAGACATGGAGGCGAAGTGGAGCGCCGCGATGCGCAAACTCGGCATTGATCTTTCGCTGTTATCGGCCAATTCCGGCAGCGCCTGAAGCGCCCTCCTGCGCCGAAGCCCCGTAGTGACGGGCGATGAAGTTCAGAGCCTCCGCAGCGGACAGGGGAACGCTGTAGTAAAAGCCTTGCGCGAATTCGCAGCCGATATCCCTGACGCGCGCGGCATCGTCTTCGGTTTCCACACCCTCGATCACGACATCGCGCCGAAGTTCTTTGCAGAGCGCGATCATGGAGTTGAGGATGACCGGACCGTCCGTAGCGCCGGTTTCGCTCGGCATAAGGAAACTCTTGTCGATTTTCACAGCGTCGAATGGAATATCTTTGAGTTGGCCCAGCGTAGAAAGCCCGGTTCCGAAATCGTCTATCACCAGACCGGCACCCGTGGCTTTCAATGCTGCAATCGCAGCGGTGGGATGCGAAGCCGTCGCGATCGCACTCTCCGTGACCTCCAGCTTGATCGTTCCCGGAACCACCTCGTTCTGCATAAGCGCATCGCGAACGATTTCCGCGAACTCCACGTCGCGAAACTGGCGGCGGGAGACGTTCACGCTGACGCTGAGCGCAGGTTCAAGCGGAAAATAGCGCTGCCATTCCGACAGATCGCGCGACGCCCTTTCGAGGGCAAAGCGGCCAAGCGAAACAATCAGTCCCGTTTCTTCCGCATGACCAATGAACTCCTTGGGCAGCAGGATGCCTCTTTCGGGATGCCGCCAACGCAGGAGCGCCTCGAACCCCGCCACGCTCTCATCCGGCAGATGCACGATCGGCTGGTAGTAAACTTCGAACTGTTCCTGCTCCAGTGCGCGGCGCAGTTCGGCTTCCAGCGCCACCGCATCGCCCGGTGCAAAGGCTTCCAGATCGCGCGAGTAAAGCCGTGAACATGCCCCGCCCTGGCGTTTGGCCTGAAGAAGCGCGAGTTCGGCATTCTTGAGGAGTTCGAAGGGGTCCTCGGCATCCACGCCGGAGACAGCCCCGGCACTCGCCTGGGCGAAGACCTCGCGGCCCTGATGCGTGAACGCGCGATTGCACGCTTCCGACAATTCAACGCCGAGCGCTGCCGTGTTCGCGGCTCCGCCAGCCGCGAGGATTGCAAAAGAATCCCCGCCAACACGAAAAACTTGCGCGCGCGTGCCGAGCTTTTTCGCCAACCGGGCGGCAACGGCCGCCAGAATGTCGTCTCCCCCTTTGTCGCCGAGGCTGGCATGGATCGACTTGAAACGGTCTATGTCGAGAAGAACGAAGGCGGCATTGCGCACGCCCTCTCCGAGCTGCTCAAGTGCCTCCATGAGCGCAATGCGATTGCCCAATCCGGTCAGCGGATCCTGCAAGGCGCGATTGTCCGGAGATGCCGCCTCGGATTCCTTGCGTGTGGTGACGTCCGCCAGCAGGCCCAGACAGCGCGTTGCTGGGCCGGTTTCGCCCATCATCGTCGCGCGCAGTTCGAACCACGGATAGCGGCCGTCCTCGCTCCGCGCGCGAAACTCGATGCGGAATGCCAAACCCGATTGGGTGCGGAAATCATTTATGGCCTGACAGTAGATATCGCGATCATCCTCATGCACGCGCGCGATCCAGGCATCGTGCGGCATCGTGTGAGAACGGTCCGGCAGACTGACAAGGCGCGCGGCATCGGCGGATAGCTTCACGGTGTCCGGCGCAAAATCCAGATCGAACACCCCCTGATGAGAAGCCCCGATCGCCAACAGCGCAGATGGATTGAGCGGTGCTGGCAGTGGTTCCTTTGGCGCAGCCGCTCGCGGCACGAGGGGCGGCGGCGATGCGATAAGTTGCGAGGGCCGGATACCGGACAGGATAGCAATGCCCTCGCCCGCCGAGATCGCAAGCGCCAGCAACACCGCGCCCGCCGCCGCAAAGCCGCCGGTGATCGCAGGGGCTGCCGGATTGTCCGCAAATCCTCCCAGCGCGACCACGGTGGCGGCCAGTGTGACCAGCGAAAAGACGGCGGCACCCGGCGCTACGACACGCGCGGCTTGCGCGCCATTCATTCCGCGATGAACGAGGTAACCCGCGATCAATGCGCTTCCCGCCACGACAATGATTTGAAGCAGGAGCGCGGCGCCCGGCACGCCAAGAAAAGATGCGGCGCTTAGCGCGAGCACACCGCGGATCGACCAAGTCAGCCATCGATCCGCGCGCGGATGCATATCCGCAACCGGCGCGACGAGATCGGCGAGTTTCAGACCGGCCGCGAGAGTGAGGCCCGCCAGCATGGCGGAAAATCCGTAAGGCCCGCCCACAATCGTCATCCAGCCCGCATCGAAGATGCCGCCGGTGGTGAGTTCGACACAGAATACCGCCAGAAGCGTGATCGCCGCCCAGCGGGAAGCCTGATGCGCGGTCATCACCGCAACACCGGCGGTGATCGCGATGGATGCCGCGATCAGTCCGGCGACCGCCGCCAGAAAGATCGCAAGTTGTTTGTTGTGGAGGACGAGCGCCGGAACGGTCCAGGCGACAACGGAAGGCTGAGCATCGGCATTGATGACGCGCACCGCGAGCGTGGCCGATGTTGCCGGTGGAATCGTGACAAGGAAGGCGTGACGGCCAAAGGCGCGCGCGGGATCTACGGTGACGCCGGCATCCGAACTCGCAACCTGCAGCAACATCGGCTTTCCGCGGCGCGGGAAAAAACGAAGGCCGGCGCCTGGCGGTTGTCCCGCGAGCAGAACGCGCGCCGCAGGCCTGTCGGCCTGATTGACGGCGGTGATCATGTACCAGGCCGAGCCATCCGGCTCTTTGCCCGCGCGCGCAACATAGGGACGAAGCGTGGGCTGCAAATCGATCATCATGCGCCCGTCGGCGAAGTTCACGTCGCCCTTCGCCGGCGTGACGGCAGCATGAGCGGCGCTCGCGAACAGCGCGGCGAAACAGGCGATAAAGAAAGCGAGCTTTTTCAGCAAAACAAATTCCGATTCGATTCTGTGCGCATGCGGGTCAGGCTAACCGCGCTTCATCTTCAAGCAAAGCGAACAGGACATGATCTTGCCATTCGCCGTTGATCTGCAGATATCTCCTGGCCACGCCTTCCTGCCGGAATCCAGCCTTCTGCAGCAGATTTTTCGATGGCTCGTTCGACGGCAGACAGGCCGCTTCGATGCGGTGCATGCCCAATGTGGCGAAGATGAACGGGATCAACGCCCGCACCGCCGAATGCATATAGCCCTGGCGCGCGAAGCGTTCGCCGATCCAGTAACCCAGCGCGCAGCACTGGATGACGCCGCGACGAACATTGGAGAGCGTGCAACCGCCAAGCAGGGCATCGTCTTCGTCGCGGAAGACGAAGAACGCATAGGCCGTATCGAGCCGCGACTCTTTCTGATAGCGCTTCAGGCGGCGGCGGAAGGCGCTTTTGGAAAGTTCGTCGCGCGCCCACACCGGCTCCCAGGGAGAAAGGAACGCCCTGCTCTCACCGCGCAGTTTCGACCAGGCGAGATAATCGCCCATGCGCGGATAACGAAGATAGACGCCGTCGCCCTTGATGATCGGCTGCTGGCCCCCGGGGAATGTGAGGCCCCGCATGAAAGCCATGGGGCCTTCGTTCATTCGGCGGCACGCAAACGAACGCCCGCGCCGAACCGTTCGGCGAAGCGATCATGGCTTTCGAACTTGCCGATGGGGCCGATGCCGGCGGTCGAAGGCTTGGCGGTCGTCATCACGCGCTCGCCGAAGCGGCGCACGGCGGCGGCATCGATCGCATCGAGCTTGGCGGTCAATTCCGGCACGGAGAGCACGCGGCCGAAGGTGAACATGTGCGATGCGATCTGCTCGGCGCGCGTGGACGGCTTTTCGAGGCCCATCAGAAGGCTCGATTTCATCTGCGCCTTGGCGCGCGCAACCTCCGCGTCCGTTGCATTGGCGGCAAGCGCGGCCATTTCACCGGCGATGACGGCGGAGATTTCCCCGGCTTCCTTCTCGCCCGTGCCGGCATAGATGCCGATCATGCCGCTGTCGGCGGCGGATTGCGCGAAGGCGTAAACCGAATAGCAGAGGCCGCGCTTCTCGCGCACTTCCTGAAAGAGCCGTGACGACATTCCGCCGCCCAGCGCCATCACATAGGCCTGCGCGACATAGAAATCGGGATCGCTGCTCGACACGCTGGGGAATGCGTAAGTGAGATGCGCCTGTTCGAGATCTTCCTTCACGCGCACATCGCCGCCGCCATAAACGGCGGCGCGCGGCTTCGGCGTTTCGCCCCGCGGCAGGGAGGCGAATTTCTCCTGCGCCATGGCCACAAGCTCGGCGTGGTTCACCGCGCCGCTGGCGATGAGCAGCATGGAGCCTGCGCGATAGTGGGAGCCCATATAGTCGCGCAGTTGCTGCTGCGAGAAATGGCTGACAGTGCTTTCCTCGCCGAGGATCGGCCAGGCCATCGGCTGGTCGGGATATGTCGCGGCTTGCAGATGATCGAAGATGGTGTCGTCCGGCGTATCGCGCGACTGGCCGAGTTCCTGCAGCACGACCTGACGTTCGCGCTCCAGTTCCCCCTGCTCGAAGGTCGGGTGCGTGAGAATGTCGGCGAGGATGTCCACGCCCAGCGGCACATCGGCTTTCAGGGCGCGCGCATGGAAGGCGGTCTGCTCGCGGCTGGTATAGGCGTTCAGATAGCCGCCGACGGCTTCGATCTCTTCGGCGATGGTGCGAGCGGAGCGGCGCTCCGTGCCCTTGAACGCCATGTGCTCCAGCATGTGGGAGACGCCCATGACGGGGCGGGTTTCGTTGCGGCCGCCGGTGTTCACCCAGACCCCGGCGAAGGCGCTTTCGAGGCCCGGCATCGGGTCGGAAATGACGGTCAAGCCGTTGGAAAGTTTCGTAATTTCCACATTCATGCGGGACGCAATCTTTCTTCGATAAAACCCCGGACGGTGCCCAGATCATGGGGCAGGACCGTCACCCGCTCCACCCCGTCATAGAGGGCGGCGAGCCGCGGGGGCAAGGGAACTTTTTGGCCGGTCGCCCGGGCCACGGCATCGGGGAATTTGGCCGGATGGGCGGTGGAGAGGACGACAATCGGATCTTCCAGTCTCGCATCCAGTTTCTCCGCCATGCGCAGGGCAACGGCGGTGTGCGGATCGACGATGCGGCCGGTTTCGCGGAATGTGCGCGCGATGAGATCCAGCGTCTCCGCATCGTCGGCGCGGCCGGCGTCGTAGCGGCTGCGCAGACGCGCGCGAAGTTCGGCCGGCAATTTGAGCGCGCGCTTCACGGCGAAACTTTCCATCGCGCCGCGCGTCCATGCGGCGTCGCGGCCGGAAGCTTCGAACAAGGCGCGCTCGAAATTGCTGGAGACCTGAATGTCCATCGACGGGCTCAACGTCGCGTGGACATGGCCCGATTCATAGAGGCCTTCATTCAGGGCGCGCGCCACGATGTCATTCGCGTTCGTTGCAACGACCAGCTTGTGAAGCGGCAGGCCCATGCGCATCGCCGCTTCGCCGGCGAAGACGTCGCCGAAATTTCCCGTGGGAACGACGAATGTGGATTTGCCGAGCTTCGCCGTCGCCGTGAAATAATAGACGGCCTGTGCCGCGATGCGGGCGAAGTTGATCGAGTTCACCGCCGTCAAATGCGCGCGTTTTGCGAAGGCGTCATCGGCGAACAGCGATTTCACGATGGACTGCGCGTCGTCGAAGGTGCCTTCCAGCGCGATGTTGTGGACGTTCGCGAAGGGCGCCGTGGTCATCTGGCGGCGCTGCACCTCGCTGACGCGGCCCTTCGGGTGCATCACGAAAACGTCGATGTTGGGCAAGCCGCCCAGCGCGGCGATGGCGGCGGAGCCGGTGTCGCCGCTGGTGGCGGCGACCACGGTGGCCTTGCCGCCCTTCTTCGCGAGGGCGCGGGCGAAGAGACGGCCCAACACCTGCATCGCGATGTCCTTGAAGGCGAGCGTGGGGCCGTGGAACAGCTCCAGCAGGTATTGGCCTTTGCCGATCTGGGAGAGCGGCGCGATGTCGGGCGCATCGAAATCCGAATAGGCGGTTTCGATGTCTTCGCGCAGTTCCGCATCGGTGAAGCTGTCGCCGGTGAAGCGCTTCAGGATCGCGAAGGCGACATCGGCGTAGCGTTGCCCCGCGAAGCCCGCGATCTCATCCGCCGGAATCTGCGGCCAGCTTTCCGGCAGGAACAGCCCGCCATCGGGGGCGAGGCCGGCGAGCAGGATGTCGGCGAAACTTTGGGGCGCGGTCCGGCCGCGGGTGCTTAGGTAGCGCATCGGTGCCCGCCGGAATGGAAACACTGTACGTTGCGTTGAGCACCAGATGTTGCGGTCCAACGGCACGCGACATATTCGAACGGACGATTTGAGCCTTCCGTGTTCTTCGCCGCCCCCCGAATTGAATGTCGATTTTTCAGCGCGCGATTTGCGCAGATTCTAGATGTCGTGGTTCGCGGGGTATGGGGGCATTTGAAGTCAAGAAACCGCACCCCTCTCTCGCCCATTCTCGCAGCGCGCGCGGCAAAGACTGTGCAGATCCGATGCAAGTCTTTGGAAAAGTTGAGAGATTGAGCGATCATTGCTAGGATTATAGAGCAAAAAAATAGGAATACTAGTTAAATATCTGATTGCGGCGTCTTGAAGTTGGGACCGCCGGCGCTACCGCCAGCCGAGGCGGCCCCGCGAGGCATGATAGGCCAGATAGACGCCCAGCAAACCCAAGGCGAGGCCGAACCAGGTGATCACGTATTGCAGATGGTTGTTGGGCAGATCGACCACCGTCACCCCGCCCATCGGCCAGCCGCCGGAATTGGGTGTGGCGTCCGCTTCCAGAAACATCGGGAAGACGTTGCGGATGCCGAACGCCTTGGCCAGCGTGGCGGGGTCGCGGGTGTGGACGATGCGTTTGGCCTTGTCGATCGGCGGCGTGAACCAGTTGGGCGCGGCAGGCGCGCGGATCACGCCCACGATGGCACGCGGGCCGTTGAGATCCCCCGCCTTCAGCGCCGCCGTTCCCTGCAGTTCCAGCGGGATATAGCCGCGATCCACGAGCAGCGTGTGGCCATCGTCCATGAGGAACGGCGTCAGCACATGATAGACGGCGTCGCCGCCCGCGCCGGTGGTGAAGAAGAACATCTCCTCGCCGTTCTCGAACAGCCCATGCACCGTCACGCGGCGATAGTCGGCATTGTCGATATGCGATGGATCGAGCGCGGGCAGAACGCTGCGCAGCGGCACCGGCGGCGCGGTGAGGCCTGTGTGGATCTTGGCGAGCAGGCCTTCCTTCCAGTGCAGCCGCTGGATCTGCCAAGTGCCCAGCCCGCACAGGATGGCGAACATCGGGACGAGCCACAGCGTGGGCACGAGAAGCGGTTTGAAGTAAGGGCGCATGATCACCTCCGCGCCGACAGCTTTCCTCCCCCGTTTACGGGGGAGGAGGCGAGCGAAGCGAGCCGGAGGGGGAATGCGCGCAGAGATGTGTTGTGACGCCTGCGGGTAACGGCCCCCTCCACGCTGCTGCGCAGCGCACCTCCCCCGTAAACGGGGGAGGAAAAATAGAAGCGCCTCATTCCAGCCGGCCTTCGCCTGCGCGGTTCTTGTATTGCAGAACCATCAGCGCGGATTTCACCAGGCGCAGACCGCCCAGAACCAGAAGGGCGATCAGCGGCAGCCAGATCAGCGCGTGCACCCAATAGGGCGGCGAATATTTCACCTCCACCACCAGCGCCGCGCCGCAGACGATGAAGCCCGCGATCAGGATGACGAACACCGTCGCGCCGTCGCCGACATCGAAGACCGAATAGTCGAGCCCGCAATGGGCGCAACTCTTGCCGATGCCGAGATAACCGTCGAAGAGCGGCGCCTGTCCGCAGCGCGGGCAGATGCCGAGCAGGGAGGCTTTCAGGGCGGTGGGTTCGGTGGCGGAGATGTCCTGCATCAGCAAGTGCCTCTCACCCCCTCCACCGCTGCGCGGTCCCCCTCCCCCGCAAGCGGGGGAGGAAAATGCATTCTCACGCCTGCACGACCGGGCCCACGCCCCAGACATAGATGCAGGCGAAGAGGAACAGCCACACCACGTCCACGAAGTGCCAGTACCAGGCGGCGGCTTCGAAGCCGAAGTGGCGCGTGGGCGTGAACTGGCCCGCGATGGCGCGGCCCAGGCACACCGCCAGGAAGATCGTGCCGACGATGACGTGGAAGCCGTGGAAGCCCGTGGCCATGAAGAAGGTCGAGCCGTAGATCGCGTCGAAATTGCCGACACCGGCGACGAGATCGATATGGGCCGCATCGGTGAACGGCAGCTTGGCGAGGCCGTTGAAGCCGAAGGTGAACGGCGCGTGCAGATACTCCCACGCCTGGCAGCCGGTGAACGACATGCCCAGAAGCACCGTGAGGATCAGGCCCTGGATCGCGCCCTTGCGGTCGCCCTGCTGCAGCGCGTGGTGCGCCCAGGTGACGGTCGTGCCCGAGCACAGAAGGATCAGCGTGTTGAGCAGCGGCAGATGCCACGGATCGAGCGTGGTGATGCCGCTGGGCGGCCAGGTGGCGATGCCGACATCGTTGTGGAAGATCGCGGTGTTGAAATAGGCCCAGAACCACGCGACGAAGAACATCACTTCCGACGCGATGAAGAGCACCATGCCGTAGCGCATGCCCAGCTTCACGACCGGCGAATGGTCGTGCTCGACGACGCTTTCGCGGATCACGTCGCGCCACCAGCCGAAGAAGGTGAGCAGCAGAAGCGCCACGCCGATGAGGAACACCCAGGGCTGGCCCGCAAGGCCGCCGAACCCGCCATAGCCGCTGTTCATCCAGAGGACGGCGCCGCCCAGCATGACGAATGCCGCGAACGAGCCCACGATGGGCCACGGGCTCGGATTCACCAGATGATAATCGTGCTTCACATCAGCGTGCGACATGGAACTGCCCTCTCCTCACGGCATATCGAGGACGTGCCCGCCAAGGCGAACAAGCGTCATCACGAAAAACAGAAATACAAGCCCACCCAGAACGAGCGCCAGAACGATGCTCCGCTTGCGCCGCTCGCGCGCATTATGCGCTTCGATATCGTCCTCGCCCATCTCACAACCACGCTCCGAACGGCGCGATGCCGATCAGCCTTTCGGCGATCAGGGCCGCAAACACGACGAAGAGGTAGGCGATGGACACGAAAAACAACTTCTTCGCGGCGGGCTCCTTCACAGAGTCGCGCTCGAAGAGAACCTTCGTCGCGGCGAACAGGAACCACGCGCTCATCAGGCCCACGCTGGCCAGATAGAGCGGGCCCGCGAACCCCAGCGCGGCGGGCGCCAGGCCGATGGGCAGCAGCAGCAGCGTATAGGCGAAGATCTGGCGGCGGGTGGACGGCTTGCCCGCGACCACCGGCATCATCGGCACGCCCGCGCGGGCGTAGTCGTCGGAGCGGAACAGCGCCAGCGCCCAGAAATGCGGCGGCGTCCAGAGGAAGATGATCGCGACCAGCACCCGGCGCGCCAGCGTCACCTCTCCCGTCACCGCGGCCCAGCCGATGGCGGGCGGCAGCGCGCCGGCCAATCCGCCGATGACGATGTTCTGCGCGGTCGAACGCTTCAGCCACAGCGTATAGACGACGACATAGAAGAAGATCGTGAAGGCCAGCAGGCCGGCGGACAGGAGGTTGACGAACAGCCCCATGATCGTGACCGAGCCGACCGACAGCCACCAGCCGAAGGTCAACGCCTCATCGCGCGCGACGCGGCCCATCGGAATGGGCCGCGTGGCGGTGCGCGCCATCACCGCGTCGATGTCGGAATCGTAGGCCATGTTGAGCGCGCCGGATGCGCCCGCCCCCACCGCGATGCAGAGCAGCGCGGTGAACGCGGAGAGCAGATGAATCTGCCCCGGCGCGACGACAAGCCCCGCCAGCCCGGTGAAGATCACCAGTGACATCACGCGCGGCTTCAACAGCGCAAAGAAATCGCCGACGGTGGCAATGCGCTGCTGAGGGCCTGCGTAAACGTCAACCAGTGCCATCGGTCAGTGGACCCCGCCGGTGATGCGCGGCAGCTCGTTGTAGGTGTGGAACGGCGGCGGCGAGGACAGCGTCCATTCCAGCGTCGTTGCGCCCGCGCCCCACGGATTGTCGCCCGCGACGCGCTTGCGCGCGAAGGCGTCGATCAGCACGACGATGAACACCAGCACGCCGAAGCCCGCGATGAAGGCACCGATCGACGAGACGAAGTTCCAGCCCGCGAAGGCGTCCGGATAGTCCGCATAGCGGCGCGGCATGCCGGCAAGGCCCAGGAAGTGCATCGGGAAGAACGCGATGTTCACGCCGATGAACGTGATCCAGAAATGAATCTTGGCCAGCGTCTCGTTGTACATGTAGCCGGTGAACTTCGGGAACCAGAAGTAGAAGCCCGCGAAGATCGCGAACACCGCGCCCAGCGACAGCACATAGTGGAAGTGCGCCACGACGTAATAGGTGTCCTGCAGCACGACGTCGACGCCCGCATTGGCGCAGACCACGCCGGTCACGCCGCCGATGGTGAAGAGCAGGATGAAGCCCATCGCCCAGAGCATCGGCGCGCGGAACTCGACCGAGCCGCCCCACATGGTGGCGATCCAACTGAACACCTTGATGCCGGTGGGCACCGCGATGACCATGGTGGCGAACACGAAATACGCCTCGGTGTCGACCGAAAGGCCCACGGTGAACATGTGGTGCGCCCACACCAGGAAGCCGATGAAGCCGATCGCCACCATCGCGTAGGCCATGCCGAGATAGCCGAACACCGGCTTCTTCGAGAAGGTCGAGACAACGTGGGAGATCATGCCGAAGCCCGGCAGGATCAGGATGTAAACTTCCGGGTGCCCGAAGAACCAGAACAGGTGCTGGTAAAGGATCGGATCGCCGCCGCCCGCCGGGTTGAAGAACGAGGTGCCGAAATGGCGGTCGGTCAGCAGCATGGTGATGGCGCCCGCCAGAACCGGCAGCGACAGGAGCAGCAGGAACACGGTGACCAGGATCGACCATACGAACAGCGGCATCTTGTGCAGGGTCATGCCCGGCGCGCGCATGTTGAAGATGGTGGTGATGAAGTTGATCGCGCCCAGGATCGAGGACGCGCCCGCGATGTGCATGGAGAAGATGACCATGTCCATCGCCGGGCCTGGCGAGCCGTAGGTGGACAGCGGTGCATACATCGTCCAGCCGCCGCCCATGCCGATGCCGCCGGAGTCGCCTTCGACGAACATCGAGCCGATCAGGAGGATGAAGGAGAACGGCAACAGCCAGAACGAGATGTTGTTCATGCGCGGGAACGCCATGTCCGGAGCGCCGATCATCAGCGGCACGAACCAGTTGCCGAAGCCGCCGATGATCGCGGGCATGACCATGAAGAACACCATGATCAGGCCGTGCGCGGTGATCAGCACGTTCCACAGGTGGAGCTGCTGGTCGAAGCTGGCGTTGTGAACGCCGAACAGCGCCGCGAACTTGTCGAGGTACTGGATCCCCGGATGTTCGAGCTCGAGGCGCATCATGCCCGAGAACGCGCCGCCAACGATGCCGAAGCAGATGGCGAAGATCAGGTAGAGGGTGCCGATGTCCTTGTGGTTGGTGGACATGAACCAGCGGGCGAAGAAGCCCGGCTTGTGATCATGATCGGCGTGGCCATGCCCGTCGTCGTGGGCCTGGAAATGGTCGGCGGTGGTAGCCATCGTTGCGGACCTTATCTCTGTGAGGCTCAGGCGGCGGGAGCCGGCGAAGCGGAAGCAGCGGCAGCCGGAGCGGCAGCCGCGGCGGGCGCAGCCGAAGCCGGGGCTTCAGGCGCGCCGTCGATCTTGGCGCCGGAGT
>JAFECN010000043.1 GCA_018242145.1 Pseudomonadota bacterium | reverse complement strand
GGCGTGCTCGAAGGCGCTGGGCACCGGGCTTCGCAAGGGCGTGTTCTGGCGTGACATGGGTGTCGTGAATCTGCCGGGCGGAAAGCCCTCCATGAAGCTTACCGGCGGCGCGCTGAAGCGGCTCAAGGAGATGACGCCGCCCGGCTACGAAGCGGTCATCGACCTGACGATCACCGACGATTTCCCGCTGGCGCAGGCCATCGTCATTATTTCCGCTGTGGCCATATCGCCGCAGAATACCGGCAATAAAGCATAAATCCCGGTTCCGCCTTGACCCGGCGGGGCCCCTTGGGTTCCTTCTGACCCTTCCGACCTTCGAGTGCGAACCTCCTCCATGACCGATCCCAAAATTCTGGCCGCGGATGAAACGCCGGGCGATGCCGCGGCGGAGCACGGGCCGTCCGATGGCGCGCCGGCGAACCCGCCCTCCATCGATCCGATCGCACCGGCAACGGAAGCCGCGATCGAACCGCACGCGGGCGATGCGCCCCCGCCGGCAAAGGACAGCGAAAGCTGGATCGAGACGGTGAAGACGGTCGTCTATGCGCTGCTCATCGCGCTCGTCATCCGCACCTTCCTGTTCCAGCCGTTCAACATTCCGTCGGCGTCGATGGAAGGCACGCTCCTGATCGGCGACTATCTGTTCGTCGAGAAATTCTCCTACGGCTACAGCCGCTATTCGTTCCCGTTTGGGCTGGGGCCGTTCAGCGGCCGCATCTTCGGATCGCAGCCCACGCGCGGCGATGTGGTGGTGTTCAAATATCCGCGCGACACCTCCACCGATTTCATCAAGCGGGTGATCGGATTGCCGGGCGACCGCATCCAGATGATCAACGACCGGCTCTACATCAACGACAAGGTCGTGCCGCGCGTGCGGGTGGCCGACTACACCGAGACGGTGGACGGCATCACCTATCATGTGCCGCAATACAAAGAGACGCTGCCGAACGGGAAATCCTACCTCACGCTGGACCGCTATTCCGACGGCCCGGCCGACAACACCGACGTCTTCACGGTTCCGGCCGGTCATTACTTCATGATGGGCGACAACCGCGACAATTCCGACGACAGCCGCGGCTCCGTGGGATATGTGCCCGCCGAGAACCTTGTCGGCAAGGCGGAAATCCGCTTCTTCTCCACCAATGGAAGCGCGCATATCTGGGAATTCTGGAAATGGCCGTGGGCGGTCCGGTATAACCGGTTGTTCACGATCATCGACTGAACCCTTGAGCGAACTCGAAACGCGCCTTGGCCATACGTTCAAAGACCGCGACCTGCTCGCGCGGGCTCTGACTCACGCCAGCGCCAGCACGATCCAGTCCAACGAACGGCTGGAGTTTCTGGGCGACCGGGTGCTGGGCCTCGTCATCGCGGAGCAGCTTCACGACCGTTTCCCGCAAGACGCCGAAGGCATCATGGCGCTGAAGCTCAACGCGCTGGTGCGTAGCGAAGCTTGCGCGCGCGCGGCGGAGAAGATCGGGCTGGGCGAATTTCTCATTCTCGCCAATTCGGAAGCGGTCAGCGGCGGGCGCAGGAAAGAGGCGATCCTGGCGGGCGCCTGCGAGGCGGTGATCGCGGCGCTCTATCTGGACGGCGGGTTCGATGTGGCGCGGGATTTCATCCTGCGCAATTGGGAAGAGCAATTCGCAGGCCTCGGCCGCGACATGCGCGACGCCAAGACCGCGTTGCAGGAATGGGCGCAGGCGCGGAAGGGCGGCGCCGCGCCGATCTATAAACTGGTGAAACGCGAAGGCCCCGATCATGCGCCGCGCTTCGTTGTCGAGGTCGATGTGACGGGTCATCTGCCCATGACGGGCGAGGGCAGTTCCAAGCGCGAGGCGGAGCAGGCGGCGGCGAAGGCGATGCTGGAAAAATTGACGGCGGAATGACGGACCAGAAGCAACATTGCGGCTTTGCCGCCATTATCGGGGCGCCGAATGCGGGCAAGTCCACGCTGGTGAACGCGCTGGTGGGCTCCAAAGTGTCCATTGTGACGCAGAAGGTTCAGACCACGCGCATGCCGGTGCGCGGCGTGGCGATACGCGGCGACACGCAGATCGTGTTCGTGGATACGCCGGGCATCTTCAAGCCCAAGCGGCGCCTCGACCGCGCCATGGTGAATTCCGCCTGGGCGGGCGCGGGCGATGCGGATGCGGTGATCCTGATCGTGGATGCGCCGGATGTGGCCGCCGATCCCAAGGGCATCTCCGCGCGCGATACCGACGCGATCATCGAAGGTCTCAAGACCAACCACCGCAAGGCCGCGCTGGTGCTGAACAAGATCGACGGCATGAAGCGCACCGACCTTCTGCCGCTGGTGGAGAAATACAATGCCGAAGGCATTTTCGAGCAGGTGTTCCTGATTTCCGCGCTGAAGGGCGAGGCGGTGGGCGACGTCGCCGATTGGGTGGCGGCCAAGATGCCGGAAGGGCCGTGGCTCTATCCCGCCGATCAGGCCGCCGATATTCCCTCGCGCCTGCTGGCCTCCGAGATCACGCGCGAGAAGATCTATCTGCGCCTGCACGATGAGCTTCCCTATGCGACCGCCGTGGAAACGGAGACGTGGGAAGAGCGCAAGGATGGTTCGGTAAAGATCAACCAGACGATCTTCGTGCAGCGCGAAGGGCAGAAGGCCATCGTGCTGGGCAAGGGCGGAGCGACGATCAAGAAGGTCGGCGAACTGGCGCGCACGGAGATGGAAGAGATCTTCGGCCATCGCGTGCACCTGTTCCTGTTTGTGAAGGTGCAGGAGAACTGGGCGGAGGACCGCGCGCATTACAGCCAGATCGGCCTCGAATATCCGACGGATGGCGATTAGATGCTGGAACTGTCCTGCCTGTGTGGCCAATTGCGCATCCAGATCAAGACGAAGCCCGCGTTCATCAACGAGTGCAACTGCCTGCTTTGCAGCAAAACCGGCGCGCGTTGGAGCTATTTTCACCCATCGGATGTCAGCGTCGAGGGGGCGGCATTGTCGTATTGCCGGGAAGACAAGGACGATCCCGCCGCGCGAATCCATTTCTGCGGCAAATGCGGTTCGACAACGCATTTCACCCTGACCGAAAGCGCCATATCGAAGTTCGGCAATGTCCAGTTGGGCCTCAATATGCGGCTGGCGGACGAAAGCGCGCTTTCCGGGATCGAGTTGCGATATCCCGATGGCCGCGCGTGGCCGGGCGCCGGGGACTTCGGTTATGTGCAAGAGGCCCGCATCATCGGAAGCTGAACGTCCCCCCCCAACGATGCGTTCGCGCGCTAGTCCGTGATCTCGCGCGCCTGCGCCTTTTTCGTGTGCTTGTCATAGAGGCAAAGCCAGCGCGCCTCGGCGCCGCTTTCCTTGCCTTTGAACATGAGGGCGTAATAGAGGTCGCCACCTTCGCCACCGATGCCAGGGACGCGGCCGGTGCTGCGCGATACGCGCGCTTTCGGAGACATCAGCTTGATCTGGCGCGCGCAGGTGGTATGCGCGGTGCGGTCCAGCGTGTTCCAGGCGCTTTCGGACGATGCGCGCACCCCGCCGGACAGCACCGCCGCGGCCAAAGCTGCGGCGGCAATCGCCAAGATATTTCGCATCGCGCATGTCCCTTGTGTTAAGCACGCCGATTATGACAGACGAACCGCACTATGGAATGGTCTGACGATGCCATTGTGATCGCCGTCCGCGCGCATGGCGAAACCAGCGTTATTCTGGACGTGCTGACGCGGTCGCATGGGCGCCATGCGGGGCTGGTGCGCGGCGGCACATCGCGCAAATCGAAATCTGCGCTGCAGCCGGGAAACTCGGTTCATCTTCTGTGGCGGGCGCGGCTGAACGAACATCTGGGAAATTTCACCGCCGAGCCGATGACGGCGCGCGCCGGACATCTCATCGAAAGCCGCGCGTCGCTGGCGGGACTGAACGCTTTCACGTCGGTTGTTTCAGCGTCGTTGCCTGAACGCGAGGGGCATCAATCGGTCTATGATGCGAGCGAGCTTCTTCTGGATGCGATGGCGGCCGAGGATTTCGCGCATTGGGGGCCGCTCTATGTGCGTTGGGAGCTGGGTCTGCTGGACGAACTGGGCTTCGGCCTCGACCTGTCGGAATGCGCGGCCACCGGGGCGGTGGACGAACTGGAATATGTCTCTCCCAAATCGGGCCGCGCGGTGTCGCGTGCCGCCGCCGCGCCCTACAAGGAGCGATTGCTGCCGCTGCCGCCGTTCCTGCTGGGATCGCAGAATGCCAATCCCACGCCTGCCGACATTGCCGCCGGTCTGAAGCTGACCGCCTATTTCCTGCTGGACCGCGTGCTCAGGCCCCATGGCAAGGAGATGCCCGCGGCCCGCCAGCGTCTGGAAGAACTGAGCACCCGCGAATCGGAATAAGAAGCGCATATGGCCAAGCAACCACCCGCACCCATCGCAGACGATATCCATCCCGAGCCGCTCGCCGAGGCGCTGTCGCAGCGTTATCTGGCCTATGCGCTCTCCACGATCACGCAGCGCGCGTTGCCCGATGCGCGCGACGGGTTGAAGCCGGTTCACCGCCGCATCCTCTATGGCATGCGCCTGTTGCGCTTGCAGCCGGAGGGCGCGTTCAAGAAGAGCGCCAAGATTGTGGGCGATGTGATGGGCGCGTTCCATCCGCATGGCGATCAGGCGATCTATGATGCGCTGGTGCGCCTCGCGCAGGATTTCGCCACGCGCTATCCGCTGGTGGACGGGCAGGGCAATTTCGGCAATGTCGATGGCGACAGCGCCGCCGCCTATCGCTACACCGAAGCACGCATGACCGAAGCCGCCGAGCTGATCATGGAAGGGCTCGACGAGGACGCGGTCGATTTCAAGCCGAACTATGACGGCGCGGACCGCGAACCGGCGGTGATGCCGGCGGGCTTCCCGAACCTGCTGGCCAATGGCGCCAGCGGCATCGCCGTGGGCATGGCGACGAACATTCCGCCGCACAATCTGGGCGAGCTTTGCGGCGCGATGGTGGCGCTGATCGAAAACCCGAACACGCGCGACGCCACGCTGCTGAAATTCGTGAAGGGTCCCGATTTTCCGACCGGCGGCATCCTGATGGACAGCCCGGAGACGATCGCGGAAGCCTACAGGACGGGCCGCGGCTCGTTCCGCGTGCGCGCGCGCTGGCAAAAGGAAGAGGGCGCGCGGGGCGTCTATCAGATCGTCGTCGATCAGATTCCGTATCAGATCCAGAAGGCCAGGCTGATCGAGCGTATCGCCGAATTGATCGAGCAGAAGAAACTGCCGCTCCTGGACGATGTGCGCGACGAAAGCGCGGAGGATATCCGCATCGTGCTGATGCCCAAGAGCCGCACGGTGGAAGCCGAGCTTCTGATGGAGCAGCTTTTCCGGCAGAGCGATCTGGAAACGCGCTTCTCGCTCAACATGAACGTGCTGGACAGCGGCCTCATTCCGCGCGTGATGAGCCTGAAGGACGCGCTGCAGGCGTTCATCAACCACCGCCGCGACGTGCTGGAGCGCCGCTCCCGGCACCGGCTGGAGAAGATCGCCGCGCGGCTGGATATCCTCGAAGGCTATCTGATTGTCTATCTGGACCTCGACAAGGTCATCCGGATCATCCGCACCGAGGATGAGCCGAAGCCCAAGCTCATCAAGGCGTTCAAGCTGACCGAGACGCAGGCCGAAGCGATCCTCAACATGCGCCTCAGGTCCTTGCGCAAGCTGGAGGAAATGGAAATCCGGCGCGAGCATGAGAACCTGATCAAAGAGCAGAGGGAGCTGAAGAAGCTGCTTGGCTCCGAGGATCTCAAGAGCAAGACGCTTATCGAGGAAGTGAAGGCCATCGACGCGAAGTTCGGCCTGAAGACCGAGATCGGCAAGCGCCGGACCAAGATCGCGGACGCGCGCGAGGTGGAGAAGGTGTCCACGCTGGCCGAGGAAGCCGCCAGCATCGAAACAGCGGTGGAGAAGGAGCCGATCACGGTCGTCTGTTCCCAGAAGGGCTGGGTGCGCTCGTTCAAGGGGCATGTCGAGGAAACGAGCGATGTGAAATACCGCGAGGGGGATCGCGCGCGGTTCTGGGTGCATGCGCAGACCACCGACAAGCTGATGGTATTCGCGACCGATGGCCGCTTCTTCGCCATCGATTGCTCCAGGCTGCCAGGCGGGCGCGGCAATGGCGAGGCGATCCGCAGCTTCATCGATCTTCCGCCGGATGTGGATGTTGTCACGATGTTTCCGTTCGTGGGCGGGCGCAAACTTCTGGTGGCCTCCACCACGGGGCATGGTTTCATCGTGGGCGAAGACGATTGCGTGGCGCAGACCAAATCCGGCAAGCGGGTGATGAATGTGAAAGCCGGCAACGAGGCGGCAGTGTGCCGCTTCGTGGACGGCGACTCCATCGCGGTGGTGGGCGACAACCGCAAGCTGGTCATCTTCCCGGTGGGCGAATTGCCGGAGATGGCGCGCGGGCAGGGCAATTACCTGCAGCGCTACAAGGATGGCGGCCTGCTCGACGCGACCACCTTCACCTGGAAGGACGGGCTGAAGGACCAGAACAACCGTCTCTACGAGCCCTCCGAATTGAAGGACTGGAAAGGCGCGCGGGCGCAGGCTGGGCGGCTGG
>JAFECN010000042.1 GCA_018242145.1 Pseudomonadota bacterium | reverse complement strand
CAACTGGCACCGCTGCGAGAATGAATCCGCGCGGTCGCTTCATCTCGGCATCTTCTTCCAGGCGCCGAACGGCCTCGATGTCATCAAGGCGATCACATCGAAGCTTCTTTCGGACGACGAGATGCGCCTGCCGCTGACGCGGCTGGATGACGCCGCGGACCTCTCCACCTTCGAGGCCGACATCAAGAGCCGCGCCATCGAGCGCATCCGCAAGCTCGACCTGAGCGAATTCTTCGCCGATTTCGAGCGGCAATAGTCCGCTCGCGCAACGTCCGCGGGGGTAAATGCCGCCGCCGGTGAACCCGTTTCGGGCGGTGTTTTCGAGGCTTCCCAAGCCCCAAAGCCTCTGCTAAACCCCCGCCTCCTCAGGATGCGGTCGTGGCGGAATTGGTAGACGCACTACCTTGAGGTGGTAGCGCCGCGAGGCGTGGAAGTTCGAGTCTTCTCGACCGCACCAGCCTTCGCTCGCGAAGCGAGAGAAGGCGCATCCGCCATAGCCCGAAGGGCGAAGGCGGACCGGTTGCCGTAAGCTTCTGCTGGCAAGCCACCCTGTAGACATTGCTTTCGGAACCGGCGGCCCCGCCGGTTTTTCTTTGCCCGCGGGTTCCCGAAATCGCCGGATAATTTCGCGTCAGGTGTGATTAGGATGGGGCTCTCAACCGGCCGATGCAGATGATTCCGAACGAATATCCCACCCTGAACTACGATCTCGGCGACACCGCGGACATGATCCGCGACAGCGTGCGCAGCTTCACCGCCGATCACATCGCGCCGATCGCCGATGAGATCGACAAGTCCAACAAATTCCCGCGTGCGCTTTGGCCGAAGCTCGGCGAGCTTGGCGTGCTCGGCATCACGGTGGAAGAAGACTATGGCGGCGCGGGACTCGGCTATCTTGAGCATGTCCTCGCGATGGAAGAGATCAGCCGCGGGTCCGCGGCCATCGGTCTTTCCTATGGCGCGCATTCCAATCTCTGCGTGAACCAGATCCGCAGGAATGGCAGCGAAGACCAGAAGCGCCGCTATCTGCCCAAGCTGATTTCCGGCGAGCATGTGGGCGCGCTGGCGATGAGCGAGCCGGGCGCGGGCAGCGACGTCATCTCCATGTGCACCCGCGCGGAGAAGAAGGGCGATCGCTACATCCTGAACGGTTCGAAGATGTGGATCACCAACGGCCCCGTCGCGGACACGCTGGTGGTCTATGCCAAGACCGATCCCAATGGCGGCCCGCGCGGCATCAGCGCCTTCCTGATCGAGCGCGGCTACAAGGGATTCTCCACGCCGCAGAAGCTGGACAAACTCGGCATGCGCGGCAGCGATACCTCCGAATTGCTCTTCCAGGATTGCGAAGTGCCGGAAGAGAACCTGATGGGCCGCGAAGGCGAGGGCGCGCGCATCCTGATGAGCGGCCTTGATTACGAGCGCGCCGTGCTGTCGGCGGGAAGCATCGGCATCATGCAGGCCTGCATCGATCTGGTCGTGCCCTATCTGCATGACCGCAAGCAGTTCGGCCAGCCCATCGGCTCGTTCCAGCTCATGCAGGGCAAGCTGGCGGATATGTATGTGACGCTCTCCGCCGCGCGCTCTTACGTCTATGCGGTGGCGAAAGCCTGCGACCGCGGCAAGACCACCCGCAAGGATGCCGCCGGCGCGATCCTTTACGCCGCCGAAAAGGGCACATGGATGGCTCTTCAGGCGATCCAGACGCTGGGCGGCAACGGCTACATCAACGACTTCCCGGCCGGCCGCCTCCTGCGTGATGCCAAGCTCTACGAGATCGGCGCCGGCACCAGCGAAATCCGCAGGTGGCTGATTGGGCGGGAGTTGTTCGAGGAGACGAGTTAGTCAAGTGTCCGGTGGATAGTTTCGCGCGGTGTGGATGACATGAAGCACCGTGACTTGCCCGCGCTTTTCATCGACGTCATAGATGCCGACATAGGGGATGTCCGTAAACACGAATTCGCGCGTATCTGGCAGACGACCGCTACGGCCGGTGTAAGGTCTGCGGCCGATGAGTTCCATGGCCAATACAATTCTATCCTTCACGCGCTCGGCGGCTGCCGGGTCGCGTTCACGGATATAAAGTCGAATCTCGTTAAGTTCAGAGATCGCCGCAAACGACCATTCCAAACGCACGAGTCTTCAAGCCTTCTTACGCCGCTTGGGCATGGGTAGCTCGCCGGGGTTGCCCCAACTCTTCACCCATCGCATGACCTCTTCGTTAGGCACGGTCGGTTCGCCAGCCCGGATGGCTGCTTGCGTTCGCCGGATGCGCGCCAGTTCTTCATCCTCAATGCGGAAGAAACTGTCTATGGCATAAGTTGCCAGTGAGGATTTCGAGCGTTTTGCTTGCCGCGCGCGTTTCTCAAGTTTATCTGAGAGCTTGCGGTCGATCCGCAGGGAAAGGGTGACGTCCTTGGTCATGGCGGCGCTCCACAAAATGTAATACAATGTAACACAATGACCGCGAATTTTCAAACGGTGATGATCATGTCCGACGTTGTCATTCTCTCCGCCGCGCGCACGCCGATGGGCGGGTTTCAGGGCGATCTGTCCGGCTTGTCCGCGACCGAGCTTGGCTCTGCCGCGATCAAGGCGGCTGTCGAGCGCGCCGGCATTCAGCCCGGCGACGTGGACGAGACGCTGATGGGCAATGTTCTCTCCGCCGGTCTCGGCCAGGCGCCCGCGCGTCAGGCGTCCATCGGCGCCGGCATCCCGAACACCGCGCCGTGCACGACGGTTTCGAAAGTCTGCGGTTCGGGCATGAAGGCGGTGATGATCGCCTCCGATCAGCTTGCGCTCGGCCATGCCGACATTCTCGTCGCGGGTGGCATGGAGAGCATGACGAATTCGCCCTATCTGCTGCCCAAGGCGCGCGGCGGCTATCGCATGGGGCATGGCGAGATCAAGGATCACATGTTCCTCGACGGGCTTGAGGACGCCTATGAGCATCGCTCCATGGGCACGTTCGGCGAGGACGCGGCGCGGCACTACCAGTTCACCCGCGAAGCGCAGGATGCCTATGCGGTCGAGTCGCTGAAGCGCGCGCAACGCGCGATCAACGACGGCTCGTTCAAGGACGAGATCGCGGCCGTGACGGTGAAGGGCCGCAAGGGCGACGTGGTCGTGGCGATCGACGAACAGCCGGGCAAGGCGGACCCCGCCAAGATCCCGTCGCTGAAGCCCGCTTTCGGCAAGGACGGCACCATCACCGCCGCCAGCTCTGCCTCCATCTCCGACGGCGCGGCCGCGCTGGTTCTGGCGCGCGCGGATGTGGCAAAGGCGAAGGGCCTCAAGCCCATCGCCCGCATCGTGGCGCAGGCCAGCAATGCCCATGAGCCCAAGTGGTTCACCACCGCGCCGGTGGGTGCCATCAAGAAGGCGATGGAGCTCGCAAAATGGTCGAAAGACGATGTCGATCTGTTTGAAATCAATGAGGCTTTCGCCAATGTGCCAATGATCGCCATGCGCGACCTCGGCCTCGATCACGCCAAGGTCAATGTGAACGGCGGCGCGACCGCGCTGGGCCACCCCATCGGTGCCAGCGGCGCGCGGATCATCGTGACCCTGCTCAATGCCTTGAAGGCACGCGGCAAGAAACGCGGCATAGCCTCCCTCTGCATCGGCGGCGGCGAAGCGACGGCGGTTGCGGTGGAGCTTCTCTAACTGTCATCCCCGGCGAGGCGCGCAACGCGCGCCGAGGGAAGGGGACCCAGGTGGTTCGATTGGAATAGTCTATCCTCAGATGGCTCGGCTGGATTCTTCTCGACCGCACCACCTGGGTCCCCTTCCCCTCGCTACGCTCGGCCGGGGATGACAAATGTGGTTTGGATCAATGACCGCCATCAAATCCTCCATCGCCACCACGTCCGCCGCGTTCAAGGCCAACGCTGAGGCCATGTCTGCGCTTGTCGCGGACCTCAAATCCAAAATGGCCGTCGCCGCTCTCGGTGGCGATGAACGCTCGCGCAAGCGGCATACGGAGCGCGGGAAGCTGTTGCCGCGCGCGCGGGTGGAGCAGTTGCTCGATCCGGGGTCGCCGTTCCTCGAACTTTCGCCGCTCGCTGCGAACGGCATGTATGACGGGGACATCCATGCCGCGGGTATCATCACCGGCATCGGCCGTGTGTCGGGGCGCGAATGCGTGATCGTGTGCAACGACGCCACCATCAAGGGCGGCACCTATTATCCGATGACGGTGAAGAAGCATCTGCGCGCGCAGGAGATCGCGCAGCAGAACCGGCTGCCGTGTATCTACCTAGTGGACAGCGGCGGCGCGAACCTGCCGAACCAGGCGGACATCTTCCCCGACCGCGAACATTTCGGCCGCATCTTCTTCAATCAGGCCAATATGAGCGCACAGGGCATTCCGCAGATCGCCAGCGTGATGGGCTCCTGCACCGCGGGCGGCGCGTATGTTCCGGCGATGAGCGACGAGACGATCATCGTTAAAGGGCAGGGCACCATTTTCCTCGCGGGGCCGCCGCTGGTGAAGGCCGCGACCGGCGAAGTGGTGAGCGCCGAAGAACTGGGCGGCGCGGATGTCCACGCCAAGATCAGTGGCGTGGCCGATCACTACGCCAATGACGACACCCACGCGCTCGCCATCGCCCGGCGCATCGTCAGCCACCTCAACACGCAGAAGCATCCGAACATTCCGCTGCGCGAGCCGCGCGCGCCGCTCTACGACACCGCTGAACTGAACGGCATCGTGCCGCCTTCGCTGATGACGCAATACGATGTGCGCGAAGTGATCGCGCGGCTGGTCGACGGCTCGGAACTGGACGAATTCAAGAAGGCCTACGGCACAACACTCGTCACAGGTTTCGCGCATATCAGCGGCATGCCGGTCGGCATCATCGCCAACAACGGCATCCTGTTCAGCGAGAGCGCGCTGAAAGGCGCGCATTTCATCGAGCTGTGCTGCCAGCGCAAAATTCCGCTGCTGTTCCTGCAGAACATCTCCGGCTTCATGGTCGGCAAGAAATACGAAGCCGGCGGCATCGCGAAAGACGGCGCCAAGCTGGTGACGGCGGTGGCCTGCGCGCAGGTGCCCAAGATCACGCTCATCATTGGCGGCTCTTACGGCGCGGGCAATTACGGCATGTGCGGCCGCGCCTATTCTCCGCGCTTCCTCTTCACTTGGCCGAACGCGCGCATCAGCGTGATGGGCGGCGAACAGGCCGCTTCGGTGCTGGCGACCGTCCACCGCGACGCCGACAAATGGACCCCCGACCAAGCCGAAGCCTTCAAAGCCCCGATCCGCGCGAAATACGAAGAAGAAGGCAACCCCTACTACGCCACCGCTAGGCTTTGGGACGATGGCATCATCGCGCCAGCCGACACGCGGCGTGTGCTATCGCTGGCGTTGAGCGCATGCCTGAACGCGCCCATAGGCGAGACGAAGTTCGGTGTGTTCAGGATGTGATTTAAATGTCCTTTGATGTATCTTAAGCTTTTTCTAGAGGTTGGGCTCATGAGCAAAGATATCGAAGAAAGACAAAATCATGGTGACGGGACGTATACGATAATTCGCACTCACATAAACAACGACGGAAGTGGATACAGTGTTGCTACGACCTATAAGCGCGGTCCGTTTATGGATTCGACCATTTCAATCAAGCGCGAGAAGTTTTCGGCGAAAAAAAATTAGAACAACTACACTTTGGGCGATCGAACTTTCGAGTTTTATACAGATGCAAAAAATCAGACGTCGGTTTACCAAAGAGTATACGGACAAGGAAATTATCGCTTTTATCGAACACTCTCCGCCACCTGTCCTAGATTTGTTTGATAATGAAATACTCCGAATAGTAAAAATTGTTGTTGATTTAGAGAAGAGATATGGATTGTCAGGAGGACAGGGGGGATTTCTCGCTGAAGTAAATCGCGATTTTATGCTGCAGCTTTTGACGAGAGACGAAATGTTGAGAGAACTTTGTGGGGCAGGCATTGGCAGCGCGAGTGCAAACGAAATAGTGGATGAGCTTTGTCGTCTGGTGCACGATCCTCTAAGAGTTAATTTGCAGGCATATAATCACTGGAAATAACTGGTCGAGTTGACCTCGTCCATACATGAAATTACACTTAGTGTTGAGGAAATACGGAAGATGCGGCGACAGGATAAAACTTCCTCTTAGCTTGAGTTTCTTTGAGTTCTCCGTATAATCCGTATTCCTTGGAGAGCCCGATGTCCCAAACCACCGCCCAGCAGTTTCAGCGCAAGTTCGGCGAATATCAGCATCAGGCGCGGCGGGAGCCGGTGGAGATCACGCGGCATGGGCGGCGCGAACTCGTCCTGATGTCGGCGGAGCGGTATGACTGGCTGCTCGCGGCGTCCAGGCGCAGCCACGCGGTCGAGGACCTTCCCGAAACCATCGTGGAGGCCGTTCGCAAATCCAAAATGGACAAGCGCCACACCTCGCTGAACAAGCTCCTGAAATAGGCAATGCCGCTCCCGAAGCCGGAACCCGGCCTCGTTATCCGCTACGATTATCTCTGGCTCGGCGAAAAGGCTTCCGCGCGCACGTCCGGCAAGGAGCGCCCCGCCTGCCTCGTCGCCACACTGGACGACGAGGCCGATCCGCAGCTTGTCCTGATCCTGCCGATCACCCACTCGCGCCCGAAGGCCGGCGCAGCGGGAATCGAAATTCCGCAAGCCGTTGCGAGGCATCTCGGCCTGGACGATGCGCGGTCATGGATTGTGATCTCCGAAGCCAATGTCGATTTCTGGCCGAATGCGGGCCTTGCGCCGGTTCCCGGCAAACGGGGCGTTTTTGCCTATGGCTACCTGCCGCCCGGACTGTTCGAGAAGGTGCGCGATAGCTTCGTCAAACTCTTCGACGCGCGACGAACCAAACTCGTGCGGAGATAAGCTAGGGTAGGAACCATGACTTGGGCTCTCTATCTCTCCGGCATCGCGGCCATCGTCTGCGCCATTGGCCACTCGTTCCTCGGCGAGCGTTTTCTGATCCAGCCTCTGCTCGCTGCTGATGTTCCCTTTCTCAAACTCCGGTCGCGGCAACGCCTCCTGCGCGGCATTCTGCATCTGGCGTCCGTCGCGTGGCTCGGTATCGGCGCGATGCTGATCTTTGAAGCGCACAACGGCACCGCCGATCCCGCGTGGCTGTTCTTTATCGTGCCTGTGTTCGCGCTCTCGGGGCTGATGAACCTTTGGGCGCTGCGCAGCGTGCAGCCGGGTTGGATCGCGATGTTCGTCGCCGCCGCCGCACTCGCTTATGCGGTGTGGCCGCATTAGGCTAGTCGCATGATCCTCGTCACCGGCCGCGTCACGGCGAAACCAGACACCTTCGATGAAATGCTCCGCGTCTCCCACGAGCATGTGCACCGCTCACGCAAGGAGCCGGGGTGCATCAGCCACGATGTCTCCATCGATTCCGACGATCCGCTCACCTTGCAATTCGTCGAGCGCTGGGCGGATGCGGCGGCACTGAAGGCGCATTTTCGGGTGAAGGAATCGCAGACCCTGTGGAAGACGCTGCAAAGCCTCGCCGCCGATCCGGGTGGGATGCATATCTATGAGGCGCAAGAGGTTTCGGTTTAGAGCTTTTCACGCAACCAATCGTCATGGCCGCCCACCGTGGCGGCCATCCATTTTCCAGAGGCCGATGTCCCGAGTTAATGGATGGCCGGGACAAGCCCGGCCATGACGATGTAATAAAAAGCATGACGATCCGCGATCTCGCCAAACCCGACTGGTCCGAAGTTCTTCATCTCAACGAAGAGTCGGTGCATTTCCTCGCGCCGATGGATGAGGCAAGGCTCGCGGGATGGTCCGCCGCCGCGTCCTATTTCCGCGTTGTGGAGTTGGACGGGAAGGTCGCCGCCTTCCTCATGGGTTTTCGCAAGGGCGACGATTATGACGGCGTGAACTTCGCGTGGTTCGCGCAACGCTATGCCGATTTCGTCTATGTCGATCGCATTGTCGTCGCGCCGGAATTTCGCGGCCGCAAGCTGGCCGATCTGCTGTATGACGATTGCGAATCCTTCGCCCGCGCGCACGCCATCCGCCATCTCACCTGCGAGGTGAATGTCGCGTCGCCCAATCCCGTCTCGCTGCGCTTTCACGAGAAACGGGGCTTCCAGGAAGTGGGCCGCGAAGCTTATGCGGGCAAAACCGTCGCCATGCTGCACTGCCCACTCTGAATCTTTGTCAGGCGAATCAATCCGCTAGCCCATGTCGCCAAAATTTCGCCTGAAAGCGCGTCAGTATGGGTTAGCATCCGGCGGACGAAGGGGTGATTTCGTCACCATCGCTTGGGGGAATTCTCATGCATGACGGTATGTATTATCTGGATTGGATTCTGGATTTCTTCCGCGCCGGCTTCGCGCAGGTGAACGCGACGCTCGGTCTTCTCATCGCGCTGTATTCCGCGTGGCGGCTGTCCGATTGGCGGCAGCTTTGGGCGATGTCGCTCGGCGCCGTTCTCATCCACATCATCGCGATGGTGCTGGTGCCGATGATCGATCACAACGCGCCGCTGCGGTTGCCGGCGCTGCTCGATGTGAGCTTCTGGAAATTCGTCGTGGCGCTTTATCTCGGCTACGTCGTCATCATCGCCGCGCTCTTCTTCGTGAAGACCAATGTGCTCAAAGGCGCGGGCGGCGGGGCGCACGCGGCGCATCACTAGCCTACACGCCATCACAGCACCCGGCGGTTCGTGCAACCGCCGGGTGGCTGCCGAACTTCTGGCGTTTCGTGGCCGCGTTGTTTGTCGGTTATCTCATCGTAATCGGCGTGTTCTTCTTCCTGAAGCGCATCTTCCTGCGGGAAGCACATTGAAGATTGGGCGGCTTGGCCGGTTCAATGCCGGCCGCCCGATCATTCGCAACGGCCAAGTGTTAGCGGTTGCGGATATTGTCTCGCTATTATGATTGCCTCCTCGATGCGATGGCGTTTTTCATCGCCATGCTTCTTCGGCTGGAATCTCGATTGGAACGGACATCCTGGAATGCAAAAGGGGACCGCTCCTTCGCATCTGCAACAATAAGTTCTTTTCGATATTCCGGAACCTTGCACTAAGGTGCGCGCGGCCACTGGGGGTGGCCGTTTCTATTTTCAATTTGGGGGCCTTGATGCAGGACGTTTTGAATTACGCGAATTTGGTGGTGGCTTTCTTCAAAGCCGGATTCACCCAGGTCAACCTGACGCTCGCATTGGTCATCGCGCTTTACTGGGCTTGGCGCATTTCCGATGTGAGCGCGCTGGTCATGACGGCGATCGGCGCCGTTCTCATGCACCTTGTCGCGCTGATTTTGGCTCCGATGTTGGATCACAATGCTCCGCTGCATTTGCCGCCGTTTCAGGATCCCGCCTATTGGCGGTTGGTTGCCGCGCTCTTCCTTGGCTACACCGTCGTGATCGGTGCTTTGTCGCTTGTGAAATCGGCGATCATGAACAGGGCGAGCGCGCCGAGCGCAGGTGGTGGCATGCTTGCCGCCAGCGCTCACGACATGGGCGGTCATCACGGGGGAGGCCATGAGGATCACGGCCATGGCGGCGGGCATGAGGATCACGGTGGTCACGGGCATGACGACCATGGTCATGGCGGGCATGATGACCATAGACATGGTGGCGGGCACGATGACCACGGGCACGGTGGTGGGCATGACGACCACGGCCATGGCGGCGGTCACGGGCATCACTGATATTCCATAGAAGCGTTGCCGATAATCGGACATGGCGGCTATAAACGCCGCCAT
>JAFECN010000041.1 GCA_018242145.1 Pseudomonadota bacterium | reverse complement strand
TCCTGTCGATGACGATGTCTCTGGCGGCGGTGTTCATTCCGCTGGTGTTCATGGGCGGCATCATCGGGCGGTTGCTGCACGAATTCGCCGTGACCATCGTTCTGGCCATCGTGTTCTCCGGCATCGTGTCGGTGACGCTGACGCCGATGCTGTGCGCGCGGCTTCTGCAGGCCGAGCACAATCGCAAGCACAACCGCTTCTACGAATGGAGCGAAAAGACCTTCGATAGGATCCAGAACGGTTATGAGCGGACCCTGCGCTGGAGCCTGGAGCATCGCCCCCTGATCTTCACGATCTTCCTGGGCAGCATCGCGGCCACGGTTCTGATGTTCATGGTGAGCCAGCAGGATTTCCTGCCGACCAGCGATCAGGGACAGGTGTTCGGCCTGACGGAAGCGGCCGACGGCACGTCGTTCCAGCAGATGGAGCTTTACCAGCAGCAGGCCGCGGCCATCGTGGCCAAAGACCCGAACGTCGACGGCTTCATGTCCGCCATCGGTTCGGGCGGATCGAGTTCCAGCGTGAACAGCGGGCGCGTGTTCGCCAGCCTGAAACCCGTGGACGAACGGCAAGTGCACTGCAGCTACATCATCTTCTGCCACCATGTCTCGGCGCAGGAGATCGCCCGCGATATGCAGGGGAAGCTCGCGCGGATTCCCGGCATCAATATCTATATGCAGGTGCCGCCGATGATCCGCATGGGCGGACATCTGACGAAGTCGCAATACCAGTACACGCTGCAGGATCTCGACATGGACGAGCTGCAGACCTGGTCCACCAGGCTGACGGATGCGCTTTCCACCGCGCCGGGCTTCACCGAAGTGACGACGGACCTGCAACTGGCGACCCCGGCGGTGAACGTCGTCATCGACCGCGACCGCGCGGCGGCGCTGGGCGTGACGCCTGCCGCCATCGAAACCGCGCTGGGCGCGGCGTTCGGCGGCGGACAGATTTCGCAGATCTACGGCTCATCCGACACCTATCAGGTGATCCTGGAGGTGCAGGACAAATATCAGGCCGGGCCGTCCGACCTGTCGCGGCTTTATGTGACCTCGCAGAGCGGAACGCTGGTGCCGCTGACCGCCGTGACCAAGATGACCAGTGGGACCATGCCGCTGAGCGTGAACCATCAGGGGCAATTGCCGTCGGTGACGATCTCCTTCGATCTGGCCCCGGGCTATGCGCTGTCCGATGCGGTTTCGACCATCGACCGGGTGCAGCGGCAGATCGGATTGCCGGAGACGATCCAGACATCGTTCCAGGGCACCGCGGAAGCATTCCAGCAATCTTCGCGCGGATCGGGCATCCTGCTGCTGGCGGCGCTGGTGGTGGTCTATATCATTCTGGGCATTCTCTATGAGAGCTTCATCCATCCGCTGACGATTCTGTCGGGCCTGCCGTCGGCGGCGGTGGGCGCGTTGATCACGCTCTTCATCTTCGGCGTGCCGCTGAGCCTTTACGCCTTTGTCGGCATGATCATGCTGATCGGCATCGTGAAGAAGAATGCGATTATGATGATCGACTTCGCGCTGGCGCGCGAGCGCGGCGAGAACGTGCCGCCGGAAACGGCGATCTTCGAAGCCGCCGTGATCCGTTTCCGCCCGATCATCATGACGACCGCGGCGGCGCTGATGGGCACGCTGCCCATCGCCATCGGGTTGGGCGCCGGCGGCGCGTCGCGCCAGCCGCTGGGTCTGGCCGTGGTGGGCGGGCTTCTGCTGTCGCAGCTTCTGACGCTCTACATCACGCCGGTGATCTATATCTATCTGGATCAACTGGGCACGCGCATCGCCCATGGCGGCCACAAACACGCGCCGAGCCCGGCGGAATAAAAATCGGGCGCGCATAAAAGAGATTCACGCAGAGCCGCAGAGGCGCAGAGGTTCTTTTCGGGCGATGGGCGACTTTGCGTTGGCAATGCCGTATGGCTGGCGCGCGACGCGCGCCGGTTGGCCCGGCAGAAAATTGGTAAGCGCCTGCCACAAGCTCCGCTATCTCTGCGCCTCTGCGGCTCTGCGTGAAACTTCTTCGCGCACTATCGTTTTGTGATCCTGTCGATTTCCGCCAATTCTTCGGCCGATAATTTCCATCCGGCCGCTTTCACATTGGCTTCGATCTGCTCGGGCCTGGTGGCGCCGGCGATGACGCTGGAAAGACAGGGCTGCGCCAGAAGCCAACTGAAGGCCAGTTCCAGCAGGCCGCGGCCGCGCGCATCGCAGAAGGCTTGCAGCGCATCGACGGTCTTCCAGTTTTCTTCGGTCATAAAGCGGTCGGCGAGCCGTTTGATCGCGGCCATGCGCGTGCCCTTCGGCGCATCGGCATCCCGTTTGTATTTGCCGGTGAGCAGACCGCTGGCAAGCGGGAAATAGGGAAGAAGCCCCATGCCTTTCGCTTCCAGAGCGGGGATCAACTCGGCTTCGATGCCGCGCACCAGCAGGCTGTATTCGTCCTGCGCGGAGATGAAGCCGTGCAGGTTTTTGACCTGCGCGATCCAAGCGGCATCGACCACCTGCCAGGCTTTCAGGTTGGAGCAGCCGATGTAACGCACCTTGCCAGAACGGACGAGATCGTCCAGCGCGCGCAGGGTTTCCGCGATGGGTGTTTTCGGGTCGGGCTGGTGAAGCTGATAGAGATCGATCCAGTCGGTCTTCAACCGGCGCAAACTGTCTTCCACCGCGTCCACGATGTAGCGGCGGGACGCGCCTGTTTTCGTTTCGCTCATGGGCATCCCGAATTTGGTGGCCAGCACGATGTCCTTGCGGCGAGGCCCCAGAAGTTCGCCGAGCTGGGTTTCCGATCCGCCGCGCTCGCCATAGATGTCGGCGGTATCGAACAGGGTGATGCCGTGGTCGAGCGCAGCGTGGACGACCTTGCGCGCGGCTTCGCTATCCAGCGCGCGGCCAAAATTGTTACAGCCGAGCCCCACCGCCGAAACGCGCAGGCCGGAGTTTCCGATATTGCGGATTTCCATGGGTGCTCCTTTTCTTTTTTTTTCGTTTTCAACGCTTGCACAAAACCACCCTCCCCTTGAGGGAGGGTCGAAAAATTCAAGCGCAGCGCAGAATTTTTCGGGGAGGGGCGTCCGCTGCCGAAGAGAGGACCCCTCCCCGAAATTCACTTCGCTTACGCTCCACGAATTTCGACCCTCCCTCAAGGGGAGGGTGAAACAATGCCCGCCTCTCCGCCACAACGAGACGTAAAAAAGAAAAAGGGCGCCGGTTGCCCGGCGCCCCTGATCTTTTCGGTTCCGCTTCGCTTAGAAGTGGACGCCCACGGTCAGGCCGTAGGTGCGCGGATCGCCAACGAAGAGGTTGGTGAACAGCGCGGACGACGGGTCGGTCACATACATGCCGGTCACGTTCGTCTTGTTTTCCAGGTTCTGGATCCAGGCGCGGGCGTACCAGACATTGTCCGGTGCGTTGAGCTGGATCTGGGCGTTCATCACGTCATACGCCTTCATGCGGTCGGCCGGATCGTTGTAGATCGTGCCCCACGCCTTGTCGTTCCAGTAGTAGTCGAAGCGCGGAACGAGGGTGTAGTCGCCACCGAGGTGGAAGGTGTACTGGACGCCCAGGCTGAGGGTCCAGGTCGGCGTGTTGGGCATCTGATTGCCCTTGAGGTTGTCGAGCACGCCGCCGGAATACGCATAGCCGGCCGGCAGCGCCGGAGCGGTGCCATCCGACAGACTTCCGCAAGTGTACGGATAGCGCAGATAACCCGCGTATTCCGCCACCGACGCACCCGGCTGCGCCGCCGGCGCCGCAAGGATCGTCGCGAAGCCCGGTGTTGCCGGGGTCGGCGCAGCACCGCCAGCCGTGTTCTGGATTGCGCAGTTCGCACCGAGCGCATCCTTGACCAGCGTATAGCCAGGCGTCCCAAGAGTCGGGTTACGCGTATCGAGCTGCGCGGTGTTGCCGATCGCAGAATGCGTGTAGCCGACATTCAGGTTGAACTGCAGATCTTCGGTCGGTGCCCAGAAGAACTCGCCTTCCGCGCCATACAGCGTGGAGTTGATGTTTCCGTTCACGGACTGACGGTTGATGATCTGCGAAACCTGATAGCCCTGATAGTCGTAATACCAGCCGGTCAGGTTGGCCTGCAGCGGACCCATGCCGGTTTCGAGCGTGTTCTTCGTGCCGATTTCATAGGCATCGACTTTTTCGGGCGCGAAGGATGATGGGAAGAGACCCGCCACGGTCGCCGGCGGGTTGAAGCCGCCGGAACGATAACCGCGCGAATACGAGGCATAGACCGTGGTCTGATCCGTCCAATCCAGCTTCGGAGTCCATGTCGCCACAGCATGTCCCGTCCAGGCATCGTAGGTGTGGTTCTGGAGCAGGAAGCCTTGCGAGTTACAAACCGCGCCAGGCGCTGCGCAGGTCGCAACAATGAGTCCCGGCGGAACACCACCGGTCGGCGGAGGTGTTGTCGTTCCGATCGGCTGGTACTGCACGAGCGCGATGGACTTGGACTCGAACGACTTGTTGTCGGTCGTGTAACGCAGACCGCCCGTCAGCTTAAGGTCGTCGGTGAGGTTGTAGTAAACCTCGCCGAAAATCGCGTCCGACTTGAGGACGTAGCTCTTGTTGTTGCTGTTGAACTGCGTCGGCGAAAGCACCGTGCCGTCACCGCCGCCGGCTGCTGCCGGGCCGAGACCGCCGAGCACGATGCCAGGATAGTCGAACGCGCCGCTGTTGTTCACATAATACGGCACATTGTAGTCGTGATAGTACAGGTGGTAACCGGCGATCAGGAAGTTGAACGGACCGGAGAAGTTCGACGCGAAACGAAGCTCGGCCGTCCATTCCTTGTTCTGACCGGAAATCTGGTCATATGAAGAGTCGTGATCGACATAACGGACGATGGAGTTTCCGGTCGTGCCGTTGTTCTTCACCGACGACAACGGCAACGTGCCGACGTGGCCCGCAAAATAGTTGGCGTAGTTGATCGGGTGCGCGACCAAGCCTGGATTCACATGCGGAGCGCCATATCCGAAGATGGTTTGCGCGGCCGCGACACGGCTTGAGCAGTCCGCACCGGCAGGAATATCGCCGAGCAACATGCCGAATCCGCAAACCGCGGCCTGCGTCGGCGTAGGAGCGAAATCCGCGTAATCCGATCCGGGGACCGTCGTATAGGCCTGCTGCGAGTTGCCGCCCTGGTTGTCGTAACCCAGGAGCAGGTTCGCATCGAGCCAGGACGTGATGTTCTGTTTCCAGGCGAACTTGGCGAACAGATCGCGGCCATGGCTATAGGGATTGAAGTCTTCGTTGATCTTGCGAAGGCTCGACGGAACGGCCTGCGTCGTCGGATTCGTCACCGTGGGATCAGCCGTTGCGCCAGTGACGTTGTAGAGCTGATACGGCGTTCCGGCCAAAGGACCGATGTCCGACGTGAAGGTGCGGCTCAGGCCAGCATTACCGTTCGCGGGCTCCGCCGCCAGCCTGTCCGGCAAGCAGCCCAGCACGCCCGACGGATCGGTGTGACAGCGGGTGGCCTGCGCGCGGATACGGCTGTCGTCTTCGTGACCGGTCTGCACCATCAGGTCGATGGTCGTGCGGTCGGTCGGCTGCCAGCGCAGGGCCGTGCGGATTGAATAGTCGTTGCGGCTATCGACCTTGTCCTTGATGCCGGAACCCGGATGCAGCGCCGGATAGACGTTGTCGATCGTGCCGTCGCGGTTTTCCCAGAAGCCCGAAACGCGCAGACCGAGTTCGCCCTGGACGATCGGGATGTTCACCATCCCGCGCAGCTCTTCAAAATTGTAGTTGCCGTAGGTGCCTTCGAGGTCCGCATGGAACGCATCGAGGTCCGGCTTGGCGGTGATGACGTTGATCGCGCCGCCGGTGGCGTTACGGCCATACAGCGTGGACTGCGGGCCGCGCAGAACTTCGACGCGCTCGACGTCGTAATAGGAGGCGCTCGTCAGCGGCGGGGAGGAGAGATACACGTCGTCTTCGTTGACCGACACGCCGGCGTCACCGGAGGTCGCCACTGCGGCCGAACCGATGCCGCGGATCTGGAAGTTGGATGGGCCGAAATTGCCGTGTGTGAAGGTCACGTTCGGGATCGAGAACTGAAGGTCCTTAAAACCTTCGATCTGATGGGCAGCCATATCCGCCGAGGTGAACGCGGACACCGCGATCGGCACCGACTGGATGTCTTCCGACTTCTTCTGGGCGGTGACGACGACTTCTTCGATTTGCGCGAAGGCCGGCGCAGCAAGCGCGGACGAAAGCAGCAAAGCGCTAATAAACGTTACAGACCGACCGGTCCGCGCGGAACGCGTAGCAAGCATATCTGAGCTCCCCATTGCATCCCGCCTGAATGACGGGATGTCACGCTGTCGCCCCCACCCGACAGAGCGGGGACTATGGCTATTTTTTCACGGGAAACTCTGGCGGAAGGTTCCTGCCCTCGCAAGATGATTGTCGGCAGACCGGTTTTTCCAGCGCCATTTGATCCCGGACTTGTGCCCAGAATGCCACACAATTTCGCCCGATAAGGGCCGGAAAGCCCAAATACCGGTCTTTCTAAAAACTCGGTCCGGCGTTCTGGCCGAAAGGGGCGCCGCCATGCGGCGCCCCTGATTCCCGACCAGGCTAGTAGCGGATGCCCGCCGTGATGCCGAAGGTCCGCGGATCGCCGTAGAACAGGTTCGTGGACAGGCCCGACGTGGCGCTGGCGAGGTATTCGCCGGTCACGTTGTTGCTGTCGAACACGTTCTTCACCCACAGCGAGGCATACCAGAGATTGTCCGGCGCGTTCAGCGTGATCTGCGCGTTGCCGACGCCCCAACCTTTGATGCGGTCCGCGTTGTCGTTGAAGATTCGCGCGAACATGTGGGACTGCCAGTAGTAGTCCGCACGCGGCACCAGCGTGTAACCGCCATCCAGATCGAAGGTGTATTGCGCACCGAGGCTGACCGTGAAGTCCGGCGTGTTCTGGAGCTGGTTGCCCTTCAGGTTCACGAACGCACCCGAGCCATCGCCCTTGCCGGTGGGATCGGTGCGCGAGTAACCGAAGGCCGCGAGCAGAGGATCAAGCGCGGTGCTGCACGAACCGTAGTTCGTGTTCGCAACGCCATTGGCCGCAAGCGCGTGGCTTCCGCCTGGCGGCGCGAAGAAGATGCCGCCCGCGCCGGCCCCGGCCGCCGCCGCCTGGAACGCCGCGTTGTCCGCCGGCGAAACCGTCTGGCCGCCGGTCATATAGAGAACGCAGTTCTGGCCGGACGTCGGCGCCAGCGTCGCATCCTTGATCAACACAGCATCCGTGCGGCCAGCCACCGGATTGCGCGTATCCACAAGCGCGGAGTTGCCAATGTTGGACTGCGTGGTGCCGACGCTCAGGTTGAACTGCCAGTGCGTGTCCGGCGCCCAGAAGAACTCGCCTTCCACGCCCCACAGCTTCGCATTGATGTTCTGATTGACCGAGGTGTTGTTCTCGATCGCAGACACCTGAAGGCTCTTGTAGTTGTAGTACCAGACATCCGCATTGGCCTGCAGCGTGCTGTTCAGCAGCAGGTTCTTGGTGCCGAGTTCGAAGGCGTCGATGGATTCCGGCTTGTAGCTCACCGGAACGCCCAGTCCCGGCGCGACACCCGGATTGAAGCCGCCCGCCTTATAGCCGCGCGCATAGGATGCGTAGATCAATGTCGAGTCGGTGAAGTCCAGCTTCGGCGTGTAATCGGCGACGAAGCGGCCCGTGACCTTGTTGTAGGTCACGCTGTTGACCTGCCAGGGCTGAATGCCGGGCTTCGAGCCATCGAAGTCCACGCCCTGCGCGGTGAGGTTGGAGATAACGTCGTTCGCGTCGCCCGTCGTTCCGATCGGGATCAGACCGTCGAGCAATTCGATGCGGCCGACCTGACGCTTCTCATCCTGCGTCCAGCGCAAGCCGGCGGTGAACTTCAACGTGTCGGGGATCGCATCGTAATAGGCTTCGCCGAAGATCGCCTTGGATGTCAGCGTGTCGCGATGGCCGTTGTTGTTGTAGTAGCCGGGGCCGTAGACGCAGCCGGTCGCGGCGCACAACGCCGCGGCGGCGGGCGAGGACATGCCTTCGATGCCGCCCAGCACGATCGACGGATAATCCAGCGTGGGCGTATCGACGAAGTAGTTGCCGCTCGTCGTGGTGCGCAGATAGTAGCCCGCCAGCATGAAGTTCAGCGGGCCTTCGAAGCTGGTGTTGAAGCGCAGTTCCGCCGAATACTGGTTGGAAGAGCCGTTGGACTGATCGAAGGCGGTGGCTTCCGGCGTGAACTTCTCGATGTCGCCGCTGGCCAGGCCCAGATGACCCGGCGCGGAAACCGGCAACGCGCCCGGATGCGCGAAGAACTGCGCATAGTTGGCGGCATAGGCCGGGCCGCCCAGCGTGTTCATCAGGCCCATGAACGTGCCTTCGGAAACCGCAAGACGCGCGGGATCGAAGGTGAGTCCGTTGACGTTGTTGTAGCTCTCGCGCGAATAGGTCGAAGCGCGGTCGTAACCGAGCACCAGCGTGGAATCGAGCCAGTTGGTGATGTTCTGCTTCCAGTTCAGCGCATAGAACGTATCGTTCGCCTTATACTGCGGATCGAAATCCGAATAGACCTTGCGCGGATCGGATGGGTTGCACGGATTTCCGGCAGTGAGGCACAGCGCCGGGGTCGTCGGCGCGGCGGAGAGGTCGTAAAGACCGAGGAAATTGCCGAGACCGGCAAGCGGCGTTCCGGCGAACACCGAGTTGAAGCCCTGCACGCTGGAGGCGATCGTGGATTGCGCGGCGTTCAGATTGACGAGACCGTTCGACAGCGAATCCGGCAGGCAGCCCAGCGTGCCCGTGGGATCGGAGGAGCAGAGTTGCTTCTGCGAACGCATGCGGTTGTCGGACTCGTGCGAAGCGGCAAGGACCAGATCGACCGTGGTGCGCGCGGTCGGCGTCCAGCGCAGCGAGGTGCGCACGGAATACTGGTTGCGGCCGTCGAGCTTGTCGCCGTTGGCGACGTTCTTCACGAACCCGTCGCGCTGCATCCAGTCGCCGGCGATACGCGCGGCAAGCTGGCCTTCGACGATCGGGATGTTCACCATCCCCTTGATCTCTTGGTAGTCGTAGTTGCCGTAGGTGCCTTCGATGTTCGCGTGGAAGGCATCGACATCCGGCTTGGCGGTGATGATGTTCACCGTGCCGCCGGTGGCGCCGCGTCCATAGAGCGTGGACTGCGGGCCGCGCAGCACTTCGATGCGGTCCAGATCGTAGAAATTGGCTTCCGCAAGCGGCGGGTTAGAGAGGAAGACGTCGTCTTCATGCACGGCCACGCCGGATTCGGCGTCGTAGCCCACGGCAGTGATGCCGATGCCGCGGATCTGGAAATCGGAGCCGGTGAAATTGCCCTTGGTGTAGCTGACGTTCGGCGTGGAGAACACGAGGTCCTTGAACTGCTGGATCTGGTGATCCTTGAGGTCCTGGTTCGTGAACGCGCTCATCGCGATCGGAACGGTCTGCGCGTCTTCGCTCTTCTTCTGCGCGGTGACGACGATTTCCTCGATCTGGGCAAAAGCCGGCGCGGCGAGCGCGGTGGAAAGAAGCAAGGCGCCGACAAAGGTGGCGGAGCGGCGTGTCCGGACTGAACGCATGACTGACATGGATGGGCTTCCCCTGGTTTCCTCTCGCGCCTGTCCTGGCGCCTGGTGACAAAGCGTCAGTGGCCGGAGAAACGCGCTCCGGACGGGTCACCACTGGCGGAATTGTTGCGGCGCGGAGAGAAAGAGGAGTGCAGCAAATCTGCAAGAGCAAAAAGCCTGGAATACGGCGTATCTGAAAAATTGTCAGTTCTGATGTGTTTGCGGCGCAACAGTCGATTTGTTCAATAATATCAATAGTAACAGGGCTATTTTTCGCACTGCAATGATACTTTTGCAGATGTTATTGTTGCACCCCATGTTGCGCAGCATTTTGCAGTGCAGCGCGAACGCCGGCGGCAAGGCGCTCATAGTCTTCCATCGCGTTATAAATCTGCGCGGATATCCTGATGCAAAGCGCATCCTCGAAACGATAGACCGGCACTATTGCACTGCAGCAATTCCGGATTGCCGCCGCGAAGGCCGCAACATTCGCGACGGCGGCGGGAGATGCCCGCAACGTCAAGCACGCCATCGCACCGCGCATCCGCGCTGGCGCGGTCGCAAGCATGCCCAATTCGTGCGCAAGCCGTTCGGACGCATCGGCGGCGAGCGTTCTGTTGCGCGCCATAAGTGATTCGCCGCCGAGGGAATCGTGGAAACGCGCCGCGGATTCGAAGCAGAGCCAAGGCGTGACATCGCGCGTGCCGATCCAATCGAAGGCCTGCGTGTAGCCGTCGGGGGCACCGTGTGAGAGCACCACGGGTCGTGTCTGCGCCTGACGCGCGGGCGCGGTCCACAAAAGGCCACAGCCTTTGGGCGCGAACAGCCATTTGTGCGCATTGCCGGTGTACCAGTCCGCGCCGATGGCCTCGACGTCGAGCGGCAGATGGCCCGGCGCGTGCGCACCATCCACCAGCACCGCGATGCCGCCCGCCTTCGCGGCTTTCACGATCTTTGCCACCGGAAACACAATGGCCGTGGCGGATGTGATGTGATCGACAACCAAAAGCCTGGTGCGTGGCGAAAACGCTTTCTCGATGGCGGCAACAATCCGGTCTTCGCTCTCGACGATCATCGGCACATCGGCGACAACCACCCGCGCGCCGAAGCGCTGCGCCCATATCCGCATCGCTTTGATGACCGCGACATAGGCGTGCGAAGTCGTCACGATTTCATCCCCGTCGCGCAAGCCGAAGGATGCGAGCACCGAATTCACCGCCGATGTCGCGTTCTCCACGAACACCCAGTCCTTCGCCGCACCGCCGAAGCGTTGCGCCGCAACGCCCGCCAGACGGCGCAATTCATTCGGCAGTTCGTCTTTGAAGAAGCCGGTCGAGTTCTTTTCGATATGCGCGCGCCAGCGGTCCTGCTCGGCGGCGACGATCTTCGGCACGGCGCCATAGGAGCCGTGGTTCAAATGAATCAGATCGGGCGAAAGCTGAAAGAGATCGCGGGCGGCGTGGCCGTCAGGCGTGTCTGGGGAAGGGTCCGATCGGGAAGGGCTGTTCATCGCGCGCGAAGACTATGAAGGCCAGAAGCTCGAACAGATATTGCACCAGATTCGCGCTGAAGTTCTTCAGTTCCTCGTTCACCCGGCCGTTGATCGCCAGAAGCGCGAACTGGATCACACCCAGGCCGAACAGGATCATCATCACGAAATAGGCCAGAATCCCGTAGCAGAAGGCATAGACCAAGCGAACGGCCGGAAAAGGCGGACGCACAACCGGCGGCGGTGGCGGCGTCTGGTTGGCACCGGCATTGGGGTTGTCGCTCATCGTAGCCTCCCAAAATCCGTGGGCTCAAACCGGCGGTGCCCACGGGACTCATGTGGTTACAACGCGGCGGTCTTCAAGCGGTTCACCGGATCGAACAGGCCGGAAAGCAGCAATCCCGCCAGATAGCCGCCCATATGGGCCTGCCAGGCGATGAGCTGGATGCCGGGGCCCGCCCCCATGCCGGAAATTCCGGCGGCCATATTCAGCCCGATCCAGAGGGCCGACCAGATCAGCATGCGGCGCGAAAAGACGGGCGCCAGCGGCTGCGGCCCGTGGAACGCATCGCCTTCCCGCCCGATCAGCCGGAAGGCAGCTGCCATCAGGCCGGAGATCGCCGCCGACGCGCCGACCACCGGGGCGACCGAATTCCAGTTCAGCAGAAGATGCAGCCCCGCACCGGCGAGGCCGCAAAGGACAAAGAAGAGATAGAAGCGCGCCGTGCCGAACCGGCGCGCGACCGCCGCCCCGAAGGCGGCCAGCCAGATCGTGTTGACGATCACATGCGTCCAGCCCGCATGCAGGAACATATAAGTGAAGAACGGCAGCACCCGCTCCAGCAACGAGCCCGGATCGATGCCATGCGCGGCCAGGAACGCCGGGGAATAGCGCGCGGGCACGAAGCCATAGTTAAAGAGGATCGCGTCGGCGCGCGCCGGCATCAGATAGAGCACGCCTTCGATGCCCAGAAGCAGAACGGCTAAGGCCGTCACCGCGCCGGGCAGGCGCAGGAAAGGCTGCGGGCCTTCGGGCGGCAATTCGTAAGGCGGGGTTCGCGTGTCCATATATTACTGCGCGCGCGTCAGCGCCGCTTCGACCAGCGGCAGGCGGTCATTGCCGAAATACATATCGTCGCCGTTCACGAACATGGTGGGAGAGCCGAACCCGCCGCGCGCGATCAACTCTTCCGTATTGGCGCGCAGCTTGTCCTTTATATCCTGCGCCGCCGCGCGCGCGAGGATTTCCTCCGGATTCAGGCCGGCGGCGCGGCACACCTGCGCGATCACCTCCGGCTTGCCGACATCCTGCAGATCGCCCCAATAGGCCTTGAAGGCTTCGCGCGCGAAGGGGATCAGCTTTCCTTTTTCCTGCGCCGCGAGGCAGCAACGCATCTCCAGCACCGCGTTAACCGGAAATGGCTGCGGCTTTCCGATTTCGATTCCCGCCAGCCGCGCCCAATCCTGAAGATCTTTCCCGGAATAGGACGCCTTGCGCGGATCGGGGTTGGCGCGGCGGTCATAGACGTCCTTGTTGACGGCATTGAACACGCCGCCGACCAAAATGGGACACCACACCGTTTCGGCACGGGTGCGCGCGATGATGTCGTGGATGCGCGTGAAGGCCAGATAGGTCCAGGGCGAGGAGCAATCGAAGAAGAATTCCAGCTTGGCCACGCGCGCCTCGTTTACGGATCGCCATTAAATCTAGTTGAATCTAGCGGTGTCCGTCCCCGTTTGAAACAGATCGTGCCTTAACGGGCGTTAGCACTTGGCATGGCGGTTGCTCCTCTGCACCCGAGAACAACAGGCCATTGCACCCATGTCGCACACCACCAAGATTTTCTGCCTCGCCGCGATTTTCGCAACCCTCGCAACGCCTTCGCTGGCGCAGGTGGCGGGCTACAACGACGCCGGCTCCTACAGTTCGGGCTACGGCATGAGTGCCGGCAGCGCCCAGCAGCCGACCAATGTTTCGCTGCGCGATGGTAACGGAAACCTTGCCGTCGTGAACGGCCAGTTCACCACCTCCACCATGTCCCAGGCCACCGGCGTGCAGAATTTGCGCAACCTCGGCCAAAGCTCGGGTGTCGGATATTCGAACACCGCGAGCGGCACGGCCTCTGCAATAGGCAATTCACTGAACGTGATCACGACCGGCTCCAACAACACCGTCATCGTGAACTCGACCCAGACGAACAACGGAAACCAGACTGCAACAGTGTCCATGAACGGCCACTGAGAATCTTAGAAGAGAAAAGGGAAGCCCCTCCCATGACCTCGCGCGGACGTAAATTCCTGACCAGATCGCTGGTCCTCGGCTTTGCCGCCATTGCCCTGGCCGGCTGCATCACGCCGGAAGCCTCGACCACGACCGGCCGCTACACCGCGCCGATCGGCGGCTCGCCGGTGATCGCCAACGAAACCCCCTATTCCGACGCGCTGCGTTGCATGGCGACCTATACCCGCGCCAAGCCGCTGCGCATCGCGGTGGGACAGATCGCCGACTATTCCGGCAAGATCAGCTCCGACAATTCCGGCCGCGAGATCACGCAGGGCGCCGCCCTGATGGCGATGAGCGCGCTGGCCAAGGCGGACGTTCCGCTGGTCGAGCGCTTCGACACCTCGGTCGCCGAGATGGAGTTGAAATACGCCAACAACAAGCTGATCGCCGGCGACGGCCCGCAGAACGGCCCGGCCGGCAGCGATTATCGCAAGATCTTCGCGGGCTCGATTCCCGGCTCCGACTACTACCTCGTCGGCGGCATCACCGAAGTGAACTTCAACATCCGCTCGATGGGCGCCAGCGCCGACGGTTCGGGCGTTTCGACGAATTCGCTGAAGGGCACGATGGGCGCCAACATGTATGTGATGAATGTCGGCCTCGACCTTCGTCTGGTGGACACCAACACGCTCGAAGTCGTGGACGTGGTTTCCTACCAGAAGCAGATCATCGGCCGCCAGATCCAGGCCGGGGTGTTCGACTTCCTGGGCCACACCTTCTTCGACGCTTCGCTCGGCGAAAGCGCGCTGGAGCCGATCCAGCTCGCGGTGCGCTCGGTGATCGAGCGCGCGGTGTTCGAGATGGTGGCCCGCCTCTATCACGCGCCGACCTCGGCGTGCTCTTCCAACTTCGGAACGTCGGCCGATCCGCTCGCCGGCCCCGATGATCACCGTCCCAACATGCCGCGGATCGCCAACACTTCAACGACAGTTATCAAGGAGAACCATTATGACCCGTCTCGCCAAGAGCCTTATCATGGCTACAGCAACGCTGACCCTGTTGACGGCCTCGGCCTACGCGGACAGCAGCAGTGATGGTGGCACCAGCAACATTCTGAACGGTCAGGTCAACCTGAACAATCAGACCGCCACGCTGAACCTCGACTCCAAGAACGTGCAAGGCACCCTCACGGGCGGCGCGGTCGCGGGCGGCAACGCCATCGACATCACGACGATGAACAACACCAACGTGAGCAACAACCAGTACGTCTCGACGCAGAACATCGACTCCGATGTCTATGCGAACGTGAAGAACGTCGGCGGCGATGTCGGCCTGTCGAGCCAGGCCGTCTGTAACTCGGCTTCGATTTCGATGGACCCCACCTCCACCAATGTGGACTCCACCCAGGAGTGCAAGGCGGTCGACCCGTCGGCCACGATGCAGGCCAACGTCACCAACGCTGTCGGCAGCGTGTC
>JAFECN010000040.1 GCA_018242145.1 Pseudomonadota bacterium | reverse complement strand
TTCGCGCGATCGTCCGGGTTCGGCCCGATGCTGCGCACATCGGTCAATCCCAGCTCGTCCTGCAGGCGGTCGCGATAGCGCAGCGTCTCGCCGAAAAGCTTGCCGGTGTTGAGGAAGAGAACCGGCGTCGCCGGATCGGCTTGCGCCATCAGATGCAGCAGCACGACGGATTCCGAACCGAAGGAGGAAACAACGGCGATCTGCTTTGGAAATTCTTCCAATGCCAGCGTGAGGATGCCGAGCGCGTCACGGCCTTTCGCCCGGACGCGCAATTCGGCGAGCCGCGCGGCGATGGCCGGATCGGTGACGCCGCTGTCGCTGCGATCGAAAGCGCGCGGGGAAATTCCGCGCGCGCGATCGACGACGGAAATCGCGGCGGTCATGCGAGCCAATCCCGGTCGCGAACATAATCGCGCGTGCGCTGCGCCACTTCGGACGGAGGGTTTCCGTCCGCGCGCCATTTCGCCCGCGCGGATGCAACGTCCTTCAGGCGGCCCGTCCATTCGGGCACGATCTTGTGTTCGAGCCATTCGCGGATGAGTTTCGCAAGGCCCGGCGACTTTCCGCCGGTCGATACCGTCAGCACCAGATCGCCGCGCCGTATCGCGGCGGGCACATGGAAATCGCAGAGTTCGGGAACGTCCTCGACATTGACGAGGACGCCCTGCCCGCGCGCGCTTTCGGCAAGATGCTCGGCCGCCGGACGATCGAGCCCGGCGACAAACAGGACGTTCAGGCCATCGAGCGGCGTGTCTTCGGATATCAGGCGCGGAGAAATGCCGGCGTCGGCCAGCAATTGCCGGCGGCGCGCCAAGCCCTCGCCCGTCCCGGCGAGGCCTATGGAGATCGCTTCAGGATTGAGAACAATGGGGAGCAAGCGTGTCTCCAGTCCCCGCACAATCGCGGTTCCACAAAGAGATACGCGCCGACCCGTTATATTGCAAGAACAGGACGTGGATTAGAAATATTCACAAAATTCTATTGTTCTATTGAACGGCCTTCAGCAACGAGGTCACGGAAACCCCGATCTTGTCGCCCTGGAGGATAATCTCGCCCTTCGCCACCGGCTTGTCGTTGGCCATGATCGTCACCGGATCGTCCTGCTTGGAATCCAGCTCGATGACGGCGCCGCGGCCCATGCGGAGAAGCTGGTGCATCGGGATAACCGAGCGGCCCAGAACCACGGAAATCTCGACCTTGACGCCTTGGATGTTGGGGGACATTTGATGGGTGACCTCGCAGATGATCGGCCCCGATCCTCCCGCGTTATGGTTTCGGACTTCTTAATGACGGACACGGCCACACTCTCCCGTCCCGAATGGCGCATCCGGCCGGGCCTGCTGCCCTATCCGGACGCGGTCGCGTTCATGGAGACGCGCGCGGAGGCCATAGCTGCGGGCAAGGCCGACGAGATGGTGTGGCTGGTGGAGCACCCGCCGATCTACACCGCCGGCACCAGCGCCAAAGACGCGGACCTGCTGGACGCGCGCTTTCCCGTGTTCAAGACCGGCCGTGGCGGACAGTTCACCTATCACGGCCCCGGCCAGCGCGTCGGCTATGTGATGCTCGATCTGAAGCGCCGCACCGATCCGAAGAAGGGGCCCGACGTGCGCCGATATGTGCACGATCTGGAAGAGTGGCTCATCCGCACGCTGGCGCAGTTCAATGTGAAGGGCGAACGGCGCGAAGGCCGCGTCGGCATCTGGGTCGTGCGCGGAAACCGCGAGGACAAGATCGCGGCGCTGGGCGTGCGCGTGCGCCGCTGGGTGACGTTTCACGGCGTCTCGTTCAACGTCGAGCCGGACCTCACCCATTTCGACGGGATCGTGCCCTGCGGAATCCACCAATATGGCGTGACCAGCCTGCACGATCTGGGAATTCCCGTTTCCATGGCCGATGTCGATGTCGCCATGAAAGCTGCATTCGAAGACGTTTTCGGGCCAGTCGCCCGCTAGAAATTTGCCGCGTCCGCTTAAGGACGAGGTTTTTTGGGGGGGCACCATGCCACGCGTATCAGCCGCGTTTTTTGCGACCGGGGTTCTGTGCGTCCTTGTCGGTGGATTGATCGGTATGTGGATGGCGAGCGGTGGCAACGCTGCCTATTCCGGAATCCACGTCCATTTGAATCTCGTCGGCTGGGCGACAATGGGACTTTGCGGCACGTTCTACGCGCTCACACGCGAAACGATGTCGGTGCGCTTCGCTTGGATCAACTATGCCGTGTTCACCGCAGGTATCTTGGTGTTTTTTCCCGCTTACGCGCTCTATGTCTCGGGCAACACCAGCCCGATGCTTCTAACCATCGCCCAAGCCGGCAACGGATTGACGGCGCTCGGCATGTTGCTGTTTGCCGTGTCGGTGTTCCGCGAATTGTTCCGCAAACGCGCTTAAAGCGATGGCCGCCGGTGGAAGCCCTTTTCTTCCGGCGGCTCCGCCTTCTCCAGATCGATGCTAGCCACGCGGGAGCCTTCCGGCCCGCGCGTGCAGGCGGTGATGAAAGCGTTCACGGCGTTCTCCTCGCCATGGATCAGCATCTCGACGTCGCCATTGGCGCGGTTGCGCACCCAGCCGTCGAGACCATGCTTGCGCGCCTGATCGATCGCGAAGTTGCGATAGCCAACGGCCTGCACGAAGCCCTCCACGCGGACGCGGAATGTCGAAAGCTCTGGCGTGTCGGTCATGGCGTGCTGCGTTGCAATATTTCGCGGGCGAATATGACGGCTTCCGCGCCGGGAAGAAAGTATTTCCGGCCTAGGTCCATCGCGGAAACAGGACGAAGCCATGCGCGCGCCGCATGTTGCGGGCAGCGCGCGAAACCCTCAATTTACAACCGACGCCGGAGGCATCCATGCAAAGCACAGCGGCCCGCATCGGCATGGTCGTCATTGCGCTGTTGATCGCAGCGGGGGCCATCGGAGGCGGTGTCTTCTGGCTTTTCAACGAGCACTTCCACCTCGATCCGCCAAAGGCTGATTATCCGAAACCGAAAACGCCGCTCGAAGCCCAGCAACAGGACCTCGATTATTTCCGCAAGGCCATGGAACTGGATCGCTCCTTCTCGCCGGCCGCGCGGGAAGAGGCCGAGCGGCGCGTGGCCGCGCTGGAGCGTCTCTCCACGGCGCTGCCGCTTCCAAAGCTGCATGTCGATCTCATGCAGATCATGGCGCTGACCGACAACGGCCATTCCGAGATGCGCGTGCTGACCGACGATCACAGAGGCCTGGTGCTGCCTGTGCGCGTGACACGCTTCGCAGACGGCTTCTATGTGATGCGCGCTACCGCGCCTTATGCCGACATGCTGGGCGGCAGGATCGAGAGCATCGACGGCATGCCGATGGCGCAGATGCTGCAGAAGCTCGAAACCCTGCGCGGCGGAACCGAGGCCTTCCGGCGTGAGAATGTTTCGGCGTTCATCGTGGTGCAGGATCTGCTCTACGGCCTCGGCATCGCGCACGATCCGCACAAATCGACATGGACGGTGCGCAGCCCGTCCGGCCAATCCGTTTCGCACACCCTCGTCGCGGCGCAGATCGCAAAAGACGATCCCTTCCCCAACGGCTTTCGCTGGACTTCGCCCGAGCCGATGAAGGGCATGGGCCCGGAGTGGAAAGCCTATAGCCCCGCGGCCGGGCACCTGCCCCTGAGCCTGCAGCAGATGGACCGCGTCTTCGTGCGCGAGACCATTCCGAACAGTTGCGCCGTCTATATCCGCGTCCAGGATATCCTGGACGAAGGCGACCAGAAGATTCAGCCGTTCTTCAAGCGCACGGAAGCGGCCTTGCGCGCCCACAAGCCTTGCGCGGCCATCGTGGACCTGCGCGGCGATGGCGGCGGGGACTACACCAACACCTGGCACTTCTCGCACGTCCTGCCGAGGCTCGTCGCGCCCGGCGGGCATATCTACCTGCTCACCGATCCGGAAACCTTTTCGGCGGCGATCACGATGACGGCTTTCATCAAGGAAGCGGGCAGCAAAAGGATCATCATCGTGGGCGAGCCTGTCGGCGACAGGCTGACCTTCTATTCCGAGGGCGGCACGGCCGTGTTGCCGAACTCCCGATTCTCGCTCGGTTACGAAACCGCCAAGCACGACTACGCGCATGCCTGCACCGACTGGTACAATTGTTTTTGGCTGAACTGGTTCTATCCGGTGCGGGTCAAAACCCTTCAGCCGGATGTTCCGGTCCCGCAATTGTTCAGCGACTGGAATGCCGGGCACGACGCGGCCTATGAGCGAGCGGTCGAACTCGCTGCCGCAGACGCGAAACGTTAGACCACGCACGGCAAGTTGATCCCCTGCGGCTTGTTTTTCTCAGCCAGAACGCCAAGTCAGAGCAGCCATGCGTTTGCGGTGCGTTGCCGGATTAGCAAAGCACAAACCATGTAGTTTCAAGTGCTTGCTAACGGGGTCCCAGTGCAAATCAAACGTCGATTGATGGCCGCCACGCTGCTGGCGTGCGCCTTGGTTCCGGCGGCCTATGCCGAGGAGGCGTCCGAGAATGTGCTGGTCTATCAGGCCGCCTATTTTGCCGATGCCCGGCCGAACACCGCCTACGACATGATCCAGCGGTTGCCGGCCTTCACCTTCGACGACGGCAACAACGAGCGCGGCTTCGCCGGCACGGCCGGAAACGTGCTGATCGACGGCCAGCGGCCCACCTCGAAGACCGATGATCTGTATTCCGTCCTGACGCGCATCCCCGCGGCAAACGTGGAACGCATCGAAGTCATACGCGGCGGCGCGCAGGGCATCGACATGCAGGGGCAAACGGTCATTGCCAACGTCATCCGCCGGAAAGCCGATTCAACGCAGATCGTCGCGCAGGCGGACACGAATTTCTGGCTGAACGATCATCACTCCGTTCCCGATCTCAGCATCGAATACAACCAGCACGCGGGCGACAGCATTTTCGAGGCATCGCTCAAGCGCTTCGGCAACTTCGACGACTCGGTCGGCAAGGGCACCTATTCGACGCTGGACATTCCCACCGGCGCCTTTCAGGAAGTGGGCGCCCACTCCACAGGCCGCGGCGCGGGAACCGCGTTCACCGGCGCGGTGACGGTGCCCCTCTTCGACGGCCAGTTCAAAGCGAACCTGCTGTTGCAGGACAGTCCTTTCCATTCGACGCTTTCCTACTATTTTCCGACCGGCACCCAGCGCATCGGCGACGACACCAGCAGCCATACCGGCGAACTGGGACTGCACTGGAACGGCACCGTCGGAACCTCGCAGCTTGAGACGCTTGTGTTGCAGCGTTTGGAGCGCGACACCGATCACAACGCGTTGACGTCGCCCGCGCTCACGCAGGATTTTCATTCGCGCAACAACACCGGCGAAACGATCGCGCGCGTGACGTTGCGCCATCCGATCGGCACCACGCTGACGCTGGAGGGCGGATTGGAAGGCGCCTACAACTTCCTCGACGGCATCAGCAGCTACGCGGAAAACGGCGTGGCCGTTCCCCTGCCCTCCGCCAACGCGCGGGTGAACGAGAAGCGCGGCGAAGTTTTCGCGCAGGGCACCTGGAAATTCGATCCGGACTGGCTTTTGGAAGCCGGCGCGCGTTTCGAATATTCGAAGATCAGCGAAAGCGGCGGCGCCAGCCAGAGCCGGACTTTCTTCTATCCGAAACCCCGCGCGGTCCTGACCTGGAGCCCGGACAAGGAGACGCAGATCCGCCTGCGCTATGAACGCGTCGTCGGGCAGCTCGATTTCGGAAACTTCATCGCCTCCAGCAGCCTGGGCGGCAACGGCCTGCAGGGCGGGAATCCGAACCTCAAGCCGGATCAGCACACGCAATACCAAATCTCCTGGGAGCGTCATTTCTGGGAGAAAGGCGCGCTCGTCGTCAGCTTCATGCACGATCAGATCAAGGACGTGGTGGACAACGTCCCCGTCACGAGCGCCGCCGGGACCTTCGATGCGCCGGGCAATATCGGCACCGGCAAGCTCGACCAGCTCGATGTGGAACTGACATTGCCGCTGGACTGGCTCGGCCTCGAAAACGGGCTGCTGAAATCCACCAACATCTTCCGCCGCACGCGCGTGAAGGATCCGGTGACAGGCGTGGAGCGCTTTATCTCGCCCGGCTTATCGGGAAACCAGTCGGTGCGCCCGCAGGATATCGAATTCACGCTGACGCAGGACATTCCCAGCCTGAAATCGACATGGGAAATCGATTACTTCAACGGCTGGGACGAGCACTACTACCATCTGAACGAAGTCCGCCACCGCCGCATCCCGCCGGGGCTGCTTTCCGCCGCGTGGATCTACAAGCCGACGTCGGATCTGAGCCTGCGCTTCGAGGTGGATAACATGACGCGCTTCGAATACGAGAACACGTTCTACGAATATTCCGGGCCGCGCGATGTCTCGCCGCTGACGGAAATCGACGAACGGCGCATCAAGTCGCAGCCGCGCATCTACATCGAAATCCGCAAGACGTTCGGTTAGGCGAATTCCAGGATCACGTCATCGAGGGCGAGGCTGTCGCCCTTCTTGGCGTTGACCTTCTTGACCTTCGCATCGCGCTCGGCGGTGAGGACGTTTTCCATCTTCATCGCTTCCACGACGGCGAGCGCCTCGCCGGCTTTCACGTCCTGCCCTTCCTGCACGTTCACCGAAACGACCAGGCCCGGCATCGGGCACAGCAGGAATTTGGACATGTCGGCCGCGGCCTTCACCGGCATCAGCGCGGCGAGTTCCGCCGCCTGCGGGCTGCGCACGGTGACGGTGGCCGCCGCCCCGCCCTGCCTGACGCGATATCCCCCGGCAATGCGCGCGATCTGGACGGCATAGTCGCCGCCGTTCTCATGCAGATGCATCACCGGCTCGCCCAAATGCCAATGGGTGGAGGCCGAATAGACTTCGCCATCGATGCGCAGGGAGGCCTTGCCGTCCCGCACCGTCGCTTCGCTGACCTGGTAGTTCTTTCCGTCCACCGTGACCGCGAATTGGCTCGCGGCCGACCGCGGACCGTTGAGCGTGCCGCTGATCCGCGCGGCGCGATTGGTGCGCATCAGCTTCTTGATGACGGCGGCGGCGATGAACCGCTGCAGCATCGCCTTGTCGATGGCGCGGCCGTGGAAGCCGTCGGGATATTCCTCCGCGATGAAGGCGGTCGTGATCTTGCCCGAGCGGAACTTCGCATTGTGCATGATCGCGGTGAGGAAGGCGATGTTGTGGTTGATGCCTTCGATGCGGAACTCGTCCAGCGCCTTGGCCATCGCGTCGATGGCTTTCTCGCGCGTAGCGGCATGGGTGCAGAGCTTGGCGATCATCGGATCGTAATAGATCGAGATTTCGCCGCCCTCATAAACGCCGGTGTCGTTGCGAACCGTGATGCCGTCCCGCGTGCCTTCTGGCGGCGGCTGGTAACGCACAAGACGGCCCGTGGAGGGCAGGAAGCCGCGATAGGGATCTTCGGCGTAGATGCGCGCCTCGATGGCCCAGCCGTCGAGCTTCACATCCTTCTGCGCCAGCGGAAGCTTCTCGCCCGCCGCCGAGCGGATCATCAGTTCCACGAGATCGAGACCCGTGGTCAGTTCCGTGACCGGGTGCTCCACCTGCAGGCGGGTGTTCATTTCGAGGAAGTAGAAATTGCGATCCTTGTCGACGATGAACTCGACCGTTCCGGCGCTGTCATAGCTCACGGCCTTGGAGAGCATCACCGCCTGTTCGCCCATCGCCTTGCGGGTGGCGGCGTCGAGAAACGGCGAGGGCGCTTCCTCGATGACCTTCTGGTTGCGGCGCTGGATCGAGCATTCGCGCTCGTTCAGATAGATGACGTTGCCGTGCTTGTCGCCCATCACCTGGATTTCGATGTGGCGCGGCTCGGTGACGAATTTCTCCACGAACAGCCGGTCGTCGCCGAACGCGGCCTTGGCTTCGTTCTGCGAGGACTGGATCGCCTGAACCAGTTCGTTTTCCTTGTGCACGATGCGAAGGCCCTTGCCGCCGCCGCCCGCGCTGGCTTTCACCATCACGGGATAGCCGATCTCCGCCGCGATCTTCTTCGCATGCTCGGCATCCCTGATCTCGCCGACATAGCCGGGAACCGTGTTCACCTTGGCGGCCATCGCGAGTTTCTTGGATTCGATCTTGTCGCCCATCGCGGCGATGGCTTTGTTGTTCGGGCCGATGAACACCACGCCCGCTTTTGCCAGCGCTTCCGCAAAAGCTTCGCGCTCGGAGAGGAAGCCGTAACCGGGATGCACCGCTTCGGCGCCGGTCTGCTTGCAGGCGTCCACGATCTTATCGATCACGAGATAGGACTGCGCGGACGGCGCCGGACCGATATGGACGGCTTCGTCCGCCATCTCCACATGCAGCGCATCGCGGTCGGCGTCGGAATAGACGGCGACGGTGCGGATGCCCATCTTGCGGGCGGTCTTGATCACGCGGCAGGCGATTTCGCCACGATTGGCAATGAGGATTTTCTTGAACATCGTCCCCCGGCGGCCTTCCTGTAGCGGCCTGATTTGGAAAGCGTTTTAGGGGTTTCGGCCGGGCCCGTAAACCGTGCTACCCCTGCGTTCAAATGCCCGCCACGCTGCCCCGCCGCCTCGGCCTCGCCCTGTTCCGGCTGCACATCGAAAACGGCCTTGCCGTTGCGCTCGGCATGTTGACGGTCGGCGCGGGTTTCTATCTGACGGCGGGACTTTCCGTAACGGTATTGGCCTATACCGGCGCGCTCTGCGCCTCCATCGTGGATCAGCCCAGCCGGTTCTCCCTCAAGCCGCCGATCTTCGCGGGCACGATCGTCACGACGAGCCTGATCTCTTTTCTCGCCGCGCTGACGGGCGGTCATGCCGTGCCGCTCGGTATCCTGATCGCAGCCCTCAGCTTTGCCGCCGCCCTCATCTCGGCCTATGGCCGCCGGGCGTTGGGCATCGGCGTGGCGGGTATCCTCGCGCTCGTCATCGGCCTGACCGGCGAACGGGAAACGACCGCGAACGCGCTGGCGCACACCATCGTTTTTGCAGAAGGCGGCGTGGCCTATGCGCTGTTCGCGCTCCTCATGGCCGCGCTTCTCGACGACCGAAACCGGCGCATCGTGCTGGGCGAAGCCTTGCGCGCCTTCGCGAACTATCTGGAGGCCAAGGCCGCGGCTTTCGACCCGGAAGAAACCCACAAGCCCACCTTGCGGGCGCTCATCGAAGCGCATGGCGTCCTGACCGAGAGCCTGCAGGTCGCGCGCGACATGGTCTATGCAGGGCAGATGACGCCGCAGCGGCAGCGGCATGTCGAAGCGCTTACGGCGCTGGTCGATTGTTTCGAGCAGATTCTCTCCAGCGATGCCGATCTCGAAATCCTGCGCCGCTCCACGCACCGGCATCTGCTTCGCAGAATGCGGGCTTTGATTGCGGACATAGGGTCCAACGTCGAAGCACTTGTGATCGCGCTCGCTTTATCCCGCAAGGATACGCAACCGCCCGAACATCGCGGCCCTCTCGATGCCATGGCGGACGAGATCGCGCGCATTTCCGCCAACCCGCCGCCCGACCCCGAAGAAGAAATCGCCAGAGCGGCGTTTCAATCCACCCACACCAAGCTCACCCGGGCCATCGCGCAGCTTCGGCGCTTGCACATAGCGATCTGCGGCCCGAACGCGCACACCGCGCCCAGCGATCTGAATTTCGTTGCCTTCATGCAGCAGGAGACGACCAGTCCGCGGGTTCTGCTGGCCCAGTTCCATCTGCGCTCGCCCACGATGCGCTATGCGATCCGCCTGACGCTGGCGATGACCACGGGCTATGCGATCACGCTGCTGTTCCCGAACTATGTGCATGGCGGATGGATATTGCTGACCACCGGCCTCATCATGCGCGCGAACTACAGCATCACGCGCCAGCGCCGGAACGACCGCCTTATCGGCACATTGCTGGGCTGTATCGTGGCCGCCGCGCTGATCCATTTCCTGCCCGGCCTATGGCCGCTTATCGGCGTGATCTTCGGCGTCGGGCTTTCGCATGCTTTCGCCACCGTCAACTACAAGGTCACGGCGCTCGGCGCGTCGATCTCGGCGCTTCTGTTGTTGCATTTCATGTATCCGTCCGTCCATCCGCTCTTCTTCGAACGCATTGTGGATACGTTGATCGGCGCGGCGCTGGCGAGCGCGTTCAGCTTCCTGCTGCCGAGCTGGGAGCGGCGGAACATTCCCCAGCTCGTGAACGCGCTCATCGACAAGGACCGCGTGTTCGCCGCGCAGGCGCTGACGCGCGCACCGGCCGAGCAGGACTATCGCATGTCGCGCCGCAACGCGCTCGATGCGGTTTCCGCGCTGTCGGCGGCGGCCCGTCGGCTTCTCGACGAACCCCGTGCCGACAAGCGCATGCTTGCCGCCGTCAACGAGCTGTTGAACGCGAACTACCTCTTCGCCTCCGATCTCGCGTCGGTGCGAACGGCGCTGTTGGCGCGGGCCGGCGAATTCGATCCCGCGGAGGCGGACGGTGTTCTTTCCACGGCGCGGGAGATCGTGCTCAACACGCTTTCGGAGGACGGGGGCGCCCGCGCCAGACGGCCCGATCATCTGCGCCGCCGCGGCTGGAGCGATCTTCCCGATACCGCCGCGCTGCCGTTCCTGCGGCGCAGACTGCTGCATATCGAGCGGACGGCCCGCAACGTCTCGGCATTGGCGGCGCGCACCGTTCAAGACTTCTGATCGGCAACCGAAGCGGCGATGGCCTGCGCCGTGCGTTGCAGCGGCGCGAGATAACGCTGTGCGGCATCCCGGTCGGGCAGCTTGCGGCCGAGATAGCGCAAGGTGATCGCCGCGATGGCGCCGTTCGCCGAGAGCACCGGCACAGCGACGCCATGCGCGGGCGCCTCGGGATATTCGACGGCAGATGCGAAACCCATGCGGCGCACGGATTGGATCAGCCGCGAGACCGCGCGCGGATCGTGCGCCATGCGATCCGTTTCGCGGGACGATTCCCGCAGCAATTCGAGAATCTTGTCCCGCTCGTCGGCGGCGCAGAACGCGATGTAGGCGCGCCCCAGCGCCGACAGCAGCAACGGCACGCGGCGGTTGACATAATTCTCGTCGATGGCGAATGGGCTTTCGCGGCCGGTGCTGAAGCGAACCCGCATCGCGTCGCGGTCCAGCGTCGCCAGACCGACCGGCCATTTCAGTTCCGCCGTCAGCGCAGAGAGAAACGGCCGCGCCGCCTCCACCACCGCATCGCTGTAACGAAAGCCCGCCGACAATCGCAACGTGCGTTCGCGCAAATCGTAACCTGCGCGCCGCGGTAGGCGGACGACATAGCCGCCGTCCTCAAGCGTCAGGAGCAATCGCGAAACCGTCGGCTTCGGCAGCCGGGTGGCTTGCGCAATCTCTCCCAGCGTGGCCGGGGCGTGGCGGTTGAGCGCTTCCAGAATTTGCAGGGTTCTGAGGACCGGTTCGACGGCGGACATGGCGAAATTCCGTATTGCGGAATTGGTGAGTTTTGCACGGGACAGCCGCCCGGCCAAGGCGCACCCTTTCCCGCACAAAACAGATCCGGGAGAACGCCATGTCCGAAGCCGCGCGCAAGCTCGCCCCCGCAGCGCTCACCATCTCGCCGCTCACGCCCACCATCGGGGCCGAGATCGGCAATATCGACCTGTCGCGCCCGCTGGACGCGGCGACGAAGCAGGCGCTGCGCGATTTGCTTCTGGAATGGAAAGTGATCTTCTTCCGCGACCAGGCCATCACCACGGAGCAGCACCTGGCCTTCGCGCGCAGCTTCGGCGATCTCGAAGTGCATCCCTTCGCGCCGCACAAGCCGAATTACCCCGAAGTCCTCGCCATCACCCATGACAAGGACAACAAGGGCAAGGAGAACACCTGGCACAGCGACGTGACGTGGCGCGTGGAGCCCTCGCTCGGTTCGGTGCTGCGCGCGCTCGAAGTTCCCGCCTTCGGCGGCGACACGCTGTTCGCCGACATGTATGCCGCCTATGACGGCCTGTCCGATGAGGTGAAGGCGAAGATCGACGGCAAAAACGCATTGCACGACTTCGCGCATTTTCGTGTCGGCCTGCGCAAGCGCGGCGCGACGGAAGAGCAGATCGAGGAATTCAACCGCAAATATCCCTCCGTCGAACATCCCGTGGTGCGCACCCATCCGGAGACGAAGAAGAAGGCGCTCTATGTGAACGCGGCCTTCACGCAACACATCGTCGGCATGGACCGCGACCAATCCGCGGCGCTGCTCAAGCATCTCTACGCGCAGGCGGCGATCCCGGAATATCAATGCCGCTTCCGCTGGCAGAAGAATTCCATCGCCTTCTGGGACAACCGCGCCAGCCAGCACTACGCCGTGTCGGATTATTGGCCGGCCCTGCGCCGCATGGAGCGCGTGACGATCATCGGCGACCGGCCTTACTGAGAGAAACCACCTCCCCCTTCTGGGGAGGTCAGAAACCCGGACTTGTTCCGGGGAATCCGGGTGGGGGGCGAGATTCCCCCCACCCGAAAATTCTTCGCTACGCTACGAATTTGTCACCTCCCCACGAGGGGGAGGTGACATGTCAGTTCTGCTTCTTGCCGGCCATCTCCTTGTCGCGCGCGGCCTTGAACTCGCTGCCGGGATACCAGCCGGGCCAGACGTCGGAATTGGCCAGATCGAC